>JAUYEO010000232.1 GCA_030689795.1 Desulfobacterales bacterium
CCTTGTATAATGATTTCTTAAGATCAAGATGCTCGTTTAAAGCATTGCTTATTTCATAAAGCAGGGTGATGTCTTCTATTGTTTTCATGAGTTATCTATGGACACCAGGTTTTCTTATATGAGAATCAAATTAGCCTTACCACGAATCCGTCAATATTGTTTGCTGAATTATACAAAAATGTAAAAAATAGCAAGCTTTCTTGTCAGGGGAATAAAATCAATGATTCTTCATGTTGATATGGATGCTTTTTTTGCCTCCGTGGAGCAGCTTGATAACCCGAAGCTTGCGGGTAAATGCATTATTGTCGGCGGTCTGTCGGGACGTGGCGTTGTTTCTGCGGCAAGTTATGAAGCTAGAAAGTTTGGCGTTCATTCGGCAATGCCGATGTATCTGGCAAGGCAGAAATGCCCTCAAGGTGTATTCCTTTCTCCCCGGATGGAACGGTATTCCGAAATATCTGAAAAAATAATGGCCATTCTGGGAACATTCTCTCCTCTTGTTGAACCTGTCTCCATTGATGAAGCCTATGTGGATATTTCAGGATGTAAAAGACTGCATGGTGATTATTTGACGATAGGTTCAGCTGTTAAAAGAAAGATAAGAGAGCGGGCTGGCCTTGGTTGTTCCGTAGGAATAGCTCCCAACAAGTTCCTTGCTAAAATAGCATCTGATATGAACAAACCGGATGGTTTAACGGTAATATCGCCTGAAAATGCCGGCCGTTTTGTAGAATCCGTTCCAATAAGTAAAGCGCCGGGGGTTGGAAAAGTGAGGTTGAAAGAGCTTGAAATAATCGGGATTAAGACTCTCGGGGATATTAAAAAATATCCGCGGGAGATGCTGATAAAGAGATTCGGAAAATTCGGCTTAAGGCTGATGGCGCTTGCATCAGGGGCGGATGATTCTCCTGTTTCACCTCCTGCCTCCAGCAAGTCCGTAAGCGTTGAAACGACGCTTGATAAGGATACTTCAGACAGGAATCTGTTGAAAGAATACCTGTTGAAACAATCTGAAGGTGTCGGAAGCGAATTGAGAAGACTCGGTATGAGGGCAAAGACAATTGTGCTTAAAATAAAACATGCCGATTTCAGGCAGATTACAAGAAGCATTACAATCAAAACACCGGTTCAGTCTTCACAAGCCATCTACAAAGAGGTGATTAAGCTCCTCGAGGCTTATGATAATAAAGAAAAGATCAGGCTGATCGGCGTCGGCGTAACAAGCCTTATTCCAGGTTCGGATCCTGTCCAGATGAGCATCTTTGATGCAGATAGAAAGAAGGACGGCAAATGGGAGAAAGTGGACAGGGCCGTTGACGATATAAAAAAGAAATTCGGAAAAGATATCCTGGTAAAAACAGCCGGTAAATGAGTGCCGGAGAGGCTCTATATTGTCAGATATGTGAATTGATCCAGGCTTCAAGATCATCTATTACAATTTTTCTGTCATTCTCCCTTTCATTGTAAACCTCATGGTAAAGACCGTCGTAAACATGAATCGTCTTGTCTTTTACCGCCAGTCTTTCGAAGAAGGATTTTGACGCCTCTGCATTAACAAGATGATCATCTCCTGCAATCTGCATCAACACCGGCACTTTAATGTTCTGTGCTTCTTTGTTTGCGGTTTCCATGGCGGATAAAAACTCGGTGAACCACCTCGCAGATACGCGGTCATGGACAAGGGGATCATTTTTATAGGCAGCGACAACTTTATCGTCATGGCTGATCTTTGAAGCATCCAGTTCATTGTTTAAGCTCAATCCGGGCCATAATGAAGACATGACCTTTCCCAAAGCTGCTTTTATTGCCGGAACTTTAACGGCCACGCCGAGAGACGGAGATGAAATAATCAGGCCGTCAATTGTTTTCTGCCTGCGGATTGCGTAATTTATTGCTATAAGCCCTCCCATGCTGTGTCCGAGCAGAAAGCATTTCATGCCGGGCTTTTTTTCTTTTAATGCCGTTTCAACTATCGGGTGAAGATTCTCAAGATATTCGCCGAAAGAAAGAACATGTCCCCTTTTCCCATCGCTTTTTCCATGCCCTCTGAAATCGGGCGCATAAATGGTTATTCCTTTCGGTACAAGCCGTTCAAATACATTGACATATCTTCCGGAATGCTCCCCCAGGCCGTGGGCGATTACCATTACCGCTTTTTCAGGATCGGCTTTATACCGGCGGTAAAAGATGTTAAGCCCATCCTGACTGTTATATCCTTCAGTATATCCTGGCGTATTTTTCAAGGTCGCTCCTTACGTTATGTTTATTTTTGACGGCTTCGTAAAAAGTTATTCTCACACAAAGATCACCGAGGACACAAAGAAAAACTTGAATGTTTTCAATAGGTAATTCTTTGTGTCTTTGTGTCTTCGTGGCAAAAACCGACTTTTTACGAAACCATCATATATAGCAAACACTAACAAGGGTCTTTTCGATTGTCAATTATTGATAATTGATATTGCTTACTTACTTGACACACGTATGCCATTTTAATATATTCACCAAAGATGCAAGTTCATTTATATTGTAATTTGATATTGTTATAAGGTTGTTATGCTGCGATTGTCCACTTTAATAAGCCCGCTCACCGCTCTTGGGAGGGGGACAACTTTCATAGTCCAGGAGATGGGACGTATCGCCATGTTCTTTCTCAGGAGCTTTGCGTTAATATTTTACCGTCCTTTTCAAATTAATAAAACAATGCAGCAAATTTATTTCGTTGGGGCAAAATCGGTTTTTGTCATATGTCTTACAGGAGCATTTACAGGGATGGTGCTCGGGCTTCAGGGTTACTATACACTCGTAAAATTCGGTTCAACCGGATTTCTGGGAGCAGCTGTTGCTCTTACCTTGATAAGGGAACTGGGTCCGGTACTAACGGCCATCATGGTGACAGGAAGAGCCGGCTCGGCCATGGCTGCTGAAGTCGGCATAATGAGGATATCCGAAGAGATCGATGCTCTTGAGACAATGGATATCAACCCCATCCGTTTTCTTGTCAGTCCCAAACTGGCTGCCGCTTTAATCAGTATGCCTCTTCTTACCGCCCTTTTTGACGTGGTCGGTATTCTGGGAGGGTATCTTACCGGCTCCGTTCTGCTCGGAATAAGCCCCGGCGTGTACTTTATGCGCATTGAAACAAGCGTGATCATGGATGATGTAACGGGGGGTTTTGTTAAGTCGGTCGTTTTTGCGGCTGTTATTGTAACAATATGCTGTTTTCAGGGATATTTCACACACACACGAGCCGATGGTTTCGGCGCAAAAGGCGTAAGTATTTCAACGACTTCGGCTGTTGTTATTTCCTGTGTTCTGATTCTCATAACAGATTATGTTTTAACATCATTCCTGCTGTAATGGATATATGAGAGAGCCTCTAATTCAATTCAAGAATGTTTATAAGAGATTTGGTGAGAACCATGTTCTAAATGGCACTGACCTCAGCATTTATAAAGGCGAGATAACAACGATAATAGGAAAAAGCGGGGGAGGGAAAAGCGTACTTCTCAAGCATATTATCGGACTCCTTGAACAGGATTCGGGTACAATCCTTTTTGAAGGTCGCTCTGTTTCGGACATGAACAAGGCCGAGAAAAAAGCCCTCAAAAGAAAATGCAGCTATATGTTTCAGGGAACAGCTCTTTTCGATTCTTTAACAATATATGAAAATATTGCCTTGCCGCTCAAGGAAACAACATCTTTATCCGATTCGGAAATAAACAGGCGGGTCAGAGAGAAAATGGAGCAGCTCGATCTGCATGAGATAGATGAAAAGTATCCTTCACAGCTTTCGGGGGGGATGAAAAAAAGAGTGGCTCTTGCAAGAGCGCTTATCACTGATCCGGAGATAGTCCTTTTCGATGAGCCGACAACAGGCCTTGATCCTATCCGCAAGAAGGCCGTCCACAGGATGATATCGGATTATCAGCAAAAATTCGGCTTTACAGGAGTTGTAATCAGCCATGACATACCTGATATCTTTAATATTTCGCAGCGGGTTGCCATGCTGAATGACGGCCGCGTACTTTTTGAAGGAAGCCAGGATGAATTGGCTATGGCCTCAGATCCTGCCATAAAAGAGTTTATACAGGGGATGGAAATCCGTCATGAGAAGATAGATTGTATTCCTTCGCTTGCTGAAAAAGGCAAGCTGACGGGAGAGCAGGCCTTTGCGCTGCCGGGGCAAACTGGATTTTCTATTATACTCCTCCACCTGGACAATTTGAACGAGATAACACTGAGTCAGGGGCCGGGCGCCTCAAAAGCCATATTAAACAGCTTTGTAACAAAGGCGCATGATTGTATAAGAGGCACTGATAGCTGTTTCTTTTACGGGCAGGATGGCATACTAATCCTCCTTCCGGGTTTAGCCAGGGACTCAGCAGAAATAATGTGTGACAGACTGATATCAATGATTAATATAGGTGATATTTTAGAGAAAGCACCCATATCCAATTTCTGTTTGTTTGCAAGCGCTTCATTTGCTGAGGCTGGTTCCGGCAACCGTCCTGAAGAAATTATTGCCGATTCGGAGTTTAAGCAAAGCAAGAAATATAAACTCAGTTTCTGCAAATGAGTTGGAGGTAATATGAAAAAAACATCAATAGAAACATCCGTTGGAATATTTGTTATGATCGGGCTCGTTTGTGTGGCTTATCTCACTATAAAGCTTGGAAAGATGGAGCTGATCGGCGACAATAATTACCCGGTTTATGCGAGGTTCCAGTCTGTTTCGGGACTTAAGAAAGGTTCCCACGTAGAGATGGCAGGCGTCAGGATAGGAACGATCGATTCAATCTCCTTAGACAAGGAGAGCAAAGCTCTTGTCAAAATGAAGATAGAAAAAGGGCTTCTCCTGACGGATGACGTGATCGCTTCGGTCAAGACCGCCGGAATGATAGGAGACAAGTACATAAGGATTTCTCCGGGAGGTTCCGACGTGATATTAAAGCCAGGGGACATGATAACCGAGACCGAGTCCGCGGTTGATATTGAAGAGCTGATAAGTAAATATGTCTTTGGCGGTGTTTTAAAATATAAAAAAAGTTATGAACAAGAGGAGAAATCTGTGAAAAAAACGGCAGTATTTTTGTTATGTGTGTTTTTTGCTTCGGTATCTTTTTCTTCGGATAGAGGACCGATGGATTCGCTTAAAGGCCCGGTTGACGAAGGAATAAGACTCTTAAGCGATCCGAAGTATAAAGATCCGTCGCTTAAAAGCGTCCAGCGTGAAAAGATATGGGAAATAGTGCGCAAAGCGTTTGATTTTACGGAACTGTCCGGGCGCGCTCTTGCAGCCAACTGGAAAACTCTGAATCCGCCGCAGAGGAAGGAATTCAGCGAGGTTTTTTCAGAGGTCCTCGGAAATTCATACCTCGATAAAATCCAGGGCGGATACAGGGATGAAAAGGTTGAATACATCGGGCAGGAGATGGTTTCGGATACCAAGGCCGTTGTAAAGACGAAGATTATAAGAGAAAAAGGCGAGATTCCGGTTGATTACAGCATGAAGCTGAAGGATAACAACTGGAAGGTCTATGATGTGCAGGTTGAGGGTGTCAGTCTCGTCCAGAATTACAGATCCCAGTTCAATGAAATTCTGTCAAAGGATTCTCCGGACGAGCTGATAAAGCGGCTCCATAAAAAGCTTAAGGAACAGAAAAAAGGCGAAACAAAATAGATTATAGATGATAAAGACAGATATATGAATAAAATTCCGGCTTTTATTGTTTGTGCTGTGCTTGTTTTTTGGACTCCGGCTGTTTTTGCGTCCGACACCGCGGATATTACCTTTAATGAACTCCTTATAACTGCAAACTCAGTTGATTCCGGCGGGGAGTTTTTGGATGAAGAACCGGACTTTTTGAAAGAAGAAGCTGAAGATGAAAAAAAGGAAGACATCATAAGCGTAGCGGATCCCCTTTATTACTGGAACTGGTCCGTATTCCATTTTAATGACAAGCTCTATTTCTGGCTTCTGAAACCTGTTTCGGAAGCATACAGGGCTGTTGTTCCAAGGCAGGTAAGATCCGGTCTGCATAACTTTTTTTACAACATCGAAATGCCTGTCCGTTTTGTAAACTGCATCCTGCAGGGTAAAATAGAGGCTGCCGGAGATGAATTCGCAAGGTTCGTAGTAAACAGCACAGAAGGGATACTCGGTTTTGACGACCCGGCAAAAAATTATCCTGAACTGAAACAAGGGGAAGAGGATTTCGGACAGACTCTTGCATCATACAGGATAGGAAACGGCATTTATATTATCTGGCCCCTGCTGGGGCCTTCCACCCTCAGGGATACGATAGGAATGGCCGGAGACAGATTTCTGAAACCGGTTTCATACATAGAGCCTCTCGAACTCTCCATGGGCGTAACCGGTTTAGGGACAATAAACGCGACCTCTTTTAAGATCGGAGATTATGAAACCTTCAAAAAAGCGGCTCTGGAGCCGTACGAAGGACTCCGCAACGCCTATATCCAAAACCGTCAGAAGAAAATCAGAGAATGACAGCCTCCCGGAACGGACGGTCTTAACCATAACCGATTTGAAAACCGAAGCATGTTCCAGTGGATGACGAAATTCATAGATAAAGTGGGCAGCCCCGAGCTTGACTGGATCCAAGTGGAGGTTACCAGTCATTGCAATGCCGCCTGTATCTACTGTCCGCAGCCCTTGCTCGGCGAAAAGCAACACATGCCGCTTTCGCTTTTCAAACAACTTTTCCCCTATCTCGGTTATACCTGCCTCGTATATCTCCAGGGCTGGGGCGAGCCTCTCCTGAACCGGGATCTTTTTGCCATGATCAAGATGTGCAAGGCAAAAGGCAAACGCGTCGGATTCACTACCAACGGCATGCTGCTCGATGAGGAGACTGTCCGCAGGCTTGTGGACCTCGATTTGGACATACTGAGTGTCAGCCTCGCAGGCACAAGCCGATCCACCCATAATCGGATACGAAAAGGTACTGATCTTGCAAAAATTATTACCAACCTTGACCGGCTGCGGCAGATTAAGGCGCAAAAAAGAGCTTTGCGACCGGCTCTGCATTTGGCCTATCTCATGCTGTCCACAAACTTCCATGAACTGCCTGAGGTGACAGGGCTGGCAAAAAGGCTGGGAGCCGAACAAATCGTGTGCAGCAACCTGGCCCTGATTCCGCAGGAAGTGCTCGGGCCGGAAGCGCTCTTTAACCGGCGCGATAAACAACACCGCTTTGTCAGCGTGCTGGAGGAAATCGCCGGAGACGCGCGTCGGGAAAACCTGCTTTTCAACTACAGCAGCCCGGTGCTGCAGGAACGATCGGAGCGCTGCAGCGAAAATATATGCTATTCGTGCGTTGTCAGTGTGAAGGGGGAAGTCAGCCCTTGTGTTTTCACCTCCCCGACTTTATCGCAAACCGCCGGCATAAACTGCGATAAAGCCATGAACCGAATTTTTCAAAACCGGCAGGTGCCGCTTTACCCGTTGTCGTTCGGAAACATCGGCACAGAAAACCTTACCCGAATCTGGAACAAAAAGGAGTATCTCCAATTCAAAAGGTTCCACGACCCTGAGACAAAAAAAGGAGATATGGACACCTTCCCGAGGCCCCGGAGTTGCGTGAACTGTTATAAGTATTTCAAGGTGTGATAAGGTATATAATTGCAAAAATATGATCACATCAGGAAACATCTGATGAGAAAGAGCCGGTGAAGCAGGCCGGTAACGCTTCAACGGTAAATCTGTTCAGCCAGCTCCCGGCGCAGAAGCTTGGACTGCGATTCAATAACGGCGATTATATCGGCCGCTCCTTCAGTTGCTTCCAGATGAGGTTTGAGTGCCGAGTAGAACTCTTTCTCCACTGTGCTCAAACGGTCGATGGTCAGCAGATAGCCGGCCCGGTTGCCGTAAGCCGCACGGACCAGCGATTCGAAGTTGTCGCCTTCTGCAGTCAGCAGGTCCAGGTAGTAGTCAACGAGGGCTTTAACCCAGGACACGTAAGGTTTTTGAAGCGGATCCGGAAGGCCGGAGTTCCTGGCCATCTCATCCATGTCTGGCCTGACCTCCCCTGCCAAGGTTTCGGCAGCGACATTCATCGCGAGCCTGCGGGTAATCATAAATTCTTCGTTGAACTTCATGCGATCTTTCTTGAACCTCTGCATGCGCCAGATGAAATATAGAAAGAGAATCGGGATGAACACCATCCAGAAGCTGACCCTGGGCTTCTCGAACACTGCTGCCCCAATCGCATTGGCGAAAGACAGTTCATTCTGAAGGATGATTTCCTTCTTTTGAACCGGTTCCTTCATGGCCGTCCCGGCGGCAGGTCGGAAAAAGGGTAATGGGAACTCCGCCTGTAATTGACGTAACTCTTCTTGCAGATCATGGTTTGCGGCCCGGCATGTAGTCGAGGCTGTCGCGGATGCGTTCCGAGCCTTCTGCCGGCTCCTCGAAGTCCGTGTAATAAATGGCGGTGGCCCTCAGGTTTCGATCATCGATCACATAAGCCATGCGGCTTGCGCCGGGGATCAACTGAGCCAGAGAGCCGATTCCAAAAATGAAGGATAGAATCAGGGCGATCCCGATGATCAGTTTCAAATATGGATTGAGCCCTGTCTGCGAGGCCTTGACCCCGCAGACAGGGAATGCTGCGTATGTATCTTTTTTAACGGTCATATTTCTATATCCCGGCCGTGACTCCGGGGAAAACGATGTAAAACATGATGTAAGCCACTATCAGCGTCAGGATGAGCTGGAAGCTCTGGCCGAACACGTATAGGGTGATGGGCTTGCCGCCCTTGAAGTAGGGCCCGAACTCCTTGAAGTTGGTCTCAAGACCGATGGAGGTGAAAGCAAGCGCAAAGAACCACTCTCGGGCGATGCGGGTAAAGCCCCTCAACACTCCGTGATCGATCATCACCGTGCTTAAGTCTTTACCCACGCCCTGGTCGATGATGGAGAAAACGATCGATGCGACTATGAATCCGACGACGAACTTGGGGAAGCGGTACCAGATTTCCCACCAGCTTACACTGGCGCCTTCCTTACAGTCCACCCTGGCGCACCAGTAGACTGCAACCCCGAAGGCCGTTACCCCGATCAGAACATTCTGGATCATCTTGATGGTGGCCGCAACATAAAGGGCCTTCTCACCATAGAACGCGCCGGCTGCAGCCACTGCGCCCGTTGAGTCGATGGTGGCGCCCATCCAGGCGCCGGCAAGGATCTCCGGCATACCGACCAGTTTGGCGAATGCGGGCTGGGCCACCATGCAGATCGCCGTAAATACCATGGAAAGACCGATGGCGAGCGTCAATTCCTCCTTCTTGGCCCTGCAGGCAGCGGCCGTGGCAATGGCCGCCGAAACGCCGCAGACCGACATGTCAGCCGAAATGGTGATGTTCAGCGTCTTGGAAGGCATCTTTATGATTCTCTGTCCGACCCAGTAGGTCAGAATCAGGGTGATCGGTGTGCAGGTCCAGGCAAGGAAAATGCCCGGTTTGCCGATGGCGAGAATCTTGTTGAAAAGGATTTCCGCGCCGAGCAGAACCAGACCGGTCTTGATGAAGAACTCTGTGGCGACCGCGGGCTGCACCCACTTGGGTGTACCGATGGTGTTGCTTATGAGCAGGCCGAAAACGATGGCCCACAGAGGGAAGCCGAATCCCCAGTGTTTCATCAGGGCCTGTGTTTCGGCCATGTAGGCGAGTACGGCGAGAAAGAAGACGACGAAAAATCCCACGAAAAACTTTCCGAACGACTGGCCCATGATGGCCTTCCCGATCCCGAAAAAGGCGCCAAGGATAATGCACAGCCCTATGAGATAGGGAATACGGTTGTAAGGTTTGACAGAAGCTTTGGCCTTGGCTTTTGAGGCCTTGCCTTTCGCATCCTGCCAGGCCTTGATTTCCTTGTCGGCCGTGTCGTTGAGCGCAGCATCTTAGAACAGGCTCACGGCGGCAGCCGACTGGGCAATAACGGCCCTCGCGAGTGACTCTTCCTCCGATCCCTTAGCTTTGTCGTACGATTCCTTTGCGGAGGCACTCATGGCGTCGGCGGTCTCCCTGCTCCTGTACAGAGCATCCACAGGATTGGTTTTCCAGTCGCCGGGGGCGGCCAGGAAACCGGCGATGGTCTTGGCAAAGTCCTGGTCGGTCGCCCGGATTGCGCGCTTGGATGAGGATGCGTTGTGCCACTCGATCGTTTTAAATGGCGCCCTGGCAACCTCTTCCTTCAGGACTGCTTTGTACTTCGCCAGGTTCTCATTCATTTTCTCGGGGGGGTTGGGCAGGAAAATGAGAAGACCCACGATGAGCAGAAAAAAACCCATCCATATGGCCATCCAGTCTTCCTTGGTGTAGAGATCCCTGAGAGAGGTCTTGCCGCTGTCAATTACGACATAATCAGGATCCTTTTGTGATTTAACTGTGTCTGCATTCATACTTTCCTCCTGTTGTTATAGGCGTTAAGATTGAACGGTTACGCAGCTCATGTTTACGGAATATCGGGAGATTTGTTCAGCTGTAGATTTTATTGTTTGTAATCATCCGCCTGTTTTCCCGATTATGCAATAAAAATTTTCAAATCATTATAGCCTACTTCTCAATCAAAAACAGCATATCTGATTAATTCATAATATCAATCATATAGAAAGATGGCCGTTTTATGGGCGGACTTTATTTTTATGTTTCAGGTTATTGGTTTCTGAGTCTGAAGATGAATTGCGGTGTGCACTGAAGGGAAAAATTTAATTATATGATTAATCTCCTGGACTTTAACAAAGGTACCGGGTCCCGGTTAAAAGAATGAAACCGGACAAAGAGGTGTGTTATGCAAAAGTATCTTTGAAAAGGTCGGTGCTGATATATCGTTCGCCGGTGCTTGCCAGTATCACAACAATGCGCTTTTCTTTTGCATCATCTCTTTTTGCATAATCAAGCGCAGCCCAGACGGCAGCGCCTGAAGATATCCCGCAAAGCATTCCTTCTTTTTTTGCAAGGCTTCTTGCTGCTTCAAATGCATTGTCGTTTGAAACCGTGATGATTTCATCGATAACCGACCTGTCAAGAACACCGGGTATAAAACCGGCGCCGATGCCCTGAATTTTATGCGGCCCGGGCTTTCCACCCGACAATACCGGCGAATCGGCAGGTTCGACCGCTATGGCCTTGAAAGACGGGTTCTTCGCCTTGATCGCCTGAGCAACACCGGTTATCGTGCCCCCAGTGCCTACTCCGGCCACAAGCACATCGACTTTCCCTTCGGTGTCGTTCCATATCTCAAGAGCCGTTGTTTCACGGTGTATTTTGGGATTTGCCGGATTATTGAACTGATCCGGCATAAAGGCTCTTTTATTGGATATAAGTATCTCTTTTGCTTTTTCAATCGCACCGCGCATTCCGGCTGCGCCGGGAGTCAGGATAAGCTCCGCGCCAAAGTGCTTTAAAAGTTTTCTTCTCTCGATGCTCATGGTTTCCGGCATGGTAAGGCAGATCCGGTACCCTTTTTCAGCGCAGATAAAGGCAAGCGCAATTCCTGTGTTTCCGCTTGTCGGCTCAACAATAAGTGTGTTTGAATCAATCCGGCCTTCTGCTTCGGCAGCTTCAATCATTGCAGCGGCAATACGGTCTTTAACACTACCAAGAGGATTGAAAAACTCAAGCTTCGCATAAATCTCCGCATCAAGTCCTTCACTCATTTTATTTATCCGCACCAGAGGAGTTGAACCGATGGTCTTGCTTATAAATGGAAATATTTTCATCTTATCGTTCTCCTGTAGTCATATTTTGAGTCCGCGGCTTTTTTTATATGTCAACCGCGGTGTTTCAGTGATAACAGTTGTATCAGGCGGAACGGATTCCGTTATCCAGACATTTCCTCCGACAACGGATCGTGCGCCTATCACTGTATCCCCTCCAAGAATGGTAGCGCCGGAATAAATAATTACGTCGTCTTCTATTGTCGGATGTCTTTTCTTGCCTCTTAAAAGCTCGCCCGCATCTTTAGGAAGTGAAAGAGCGCCCAGAGTAACTCCTTGGTAGATCCGGACATTTTTACCGATGACCGATGTTTCACCTATGACTACGCCCGTGCCGTGGTCTATAACAAAGCTCTCTCCGATTTCAGCTCCCGGATGAATATCTATTCCTGTCAGGTTATGGGCGTATTCCGTCATTATCCTGGGAAGAAGGGGGACGCCGTTTTTGAAAAGATTGTTGGCCAGCCTGTAAACCATTATCGCGAACAGGCCGGGATAGCTGAAGATAATCTCGTCGAAACTTTTTGCAGCAGGGTCTCCCTCGTAAGCGGCCTTGACATCGGTTGCAAGCACTTTGCGGACAGCCGGAATAGCCTCCAGAAATTCAAGAGCAATTTTATTCCCGCGTTCCGCACAATCGCTGCATTCCTGGCTGTATCTGAAACAATCATGCCTGATGCAGTTTGAAATCTGCTCTGAAACCATGTCATACAGCACAGACACGGCCTGTCCTATGCTGTATCGTAAATTGACAGGATCAATCCTTTCTTTTGAGAAAAAACCGGGGAAAAGGATCTCTCTCGATTTGTTTATTATTGCGACAACCGAATCCTTTGAAGGGATAGGGTCATAATCGATATGGGTATAACATTCCTTATCGTCGCAGCCCCTGATAATTTTTTCAGCTATTTCAGGAAGCAGGTCTCTTATCCTTGTGAATGCTTCGGCATCTGACTTGCATGTTGTTTTTAATTTTAAAGGGTTCTCGTCCATTTGTTTCTCCTGATAGTTAAGAATATCCTGCCTTGCCGTCAAAAAAACTGGAATTTATGATATTAATATCTATATTAAAAAACAACTCTTGTCAAAACGGCATATTAAAGCAGGGCGTTTTTACAAAAACGCGCTTCAAACTCGTTGAAATCAGCTTCATCAAATATCTCGGCAAAGCGCTTTCCTCCGGTACTCTTATTCTTATAAAGGTTTATACACGCTTTTACGATTTCAAATGCCGCATCATCGTTTAATATGCACCCCAGTTCACGCGCAAGCCTGGGATGCCTTCCCAGTTTTCCTCCAAGTAAAATTCTGAATCCATTCTTACCGGAAACGATTGTTTCGGTTGGGCATGCTTTAATGCACTTGCCGCATTTAAGGCAAAGGTCAAAATTTATAACCGGCACTTCTTTTTCCTTATCGATTGAAACAGCGCCTTCAGTGCATGAACCGACGCACGCTTCGCAAAGTGAGCATTTTTCATCCGTTATTGCCGGTAAAACAGCTCCGATTATTCCAATATCCTTTATCTGTGGCTGGGAACATGCATTCGGGCAATCTGAAAATGTTATTCTGAATTCATGATGAAACTTAAGATCGCCTTTGACGTTTTTTTCCAAAAAACCGAGCAGATCTTCTTCCTTCAAAAGCATTTCGATTCTTTTTAATAAATCGTCTCCGCCATATGCCCGGTTCGGACAACCGCCCGGACCGAAGCATGTGTCAAGCTGATATCCCTTTATTTCAGAAGCCATTCCGGAGAGATACCTCTGCTGAGTTGCTTTTACTTCCGCAATAGTTACAATGCTTTTACCAGCCTCCGATGCCTCTTTTTCAACGCGCTCCCGAACCCTCTTTCTCACAAAAAAAGGAACCTTTTTTACAGCCTCTTCAGCTTCCTCAGTCCATTTCATATATCCTCCAGCTTTAAAAAGCCCGCCCTCAATATACTTCTATCAACAATGATGTACTCGTAAAAAGTCGGAATTCAGACGGCAAAGTAAAAAGCTCATTATGCAAGACGCACGAATATTGAGGAATGAAGCGTACTTTTTGGTACGCTGCAATGACGAAAGATGAAGTGCAACACAGCAGAATGACTTTTTAAGAAGCCGTCGACAATCTATATGATATTATAATACTGCAATCAAGATATACAGTGTTTTGCCTTTCAATTCCCGGCTTCCGCGTTTGCCGCATGCATTATGCTTGATATTTCCTCCAGAATCATTTACATAATAACCAAATGATATTTTTGAATATATCTAGTATGTAATTATTATACTTGATAATGGTTCGCTTATATGGAGGGTTTAAGAGTGATTCGAGAATTCAATGTTGTTATAGAGAAGGATGAGGATGGATATTTTGTGGCATCTGTCCCGGCTCTTCGCGGATGTCACACTCAGGCAAAATCATTAGATGTTTTAATAAAAAGAATCCGTGAAGCTATTGAACTTTGCCTTGAAGTGGAAGATCCTGTATCAAATGAATTTGTTGGAGTCCAGCGGGTCGCCGTTTCCATATGAGTACTTTCCCTTCCGTAACCGGCGTTCGGCTTATACGAGCCTTGATCAAAGTGGGGTTTGAAGTTGTCCGAACCAAAGGCAGTCATCATTTTCTTCAACACCCCGATGGCCGGTGTACAGTTGTTCCCGTTCATCGTGGCGAGAATATTGGGCGAGGTCTTCTCGCTCAGATTCTGCGGGATTGTGAAATGGCACGCGAAGATCTTAAAAAATTACTATGAGCGAATCAGGCACCGGAGTGGCCGGCGAGAAGATGGCGGTTGCTGACGCAACGTTCCCCTCCACAGCCAGATGAGTTAGGAAGACTTCGATCTTGGATTCAGCCGGAAAGAGATCGTAGCGCGAACGCATGCGGTGGAATCGGATAAAACGCACTACCTAGTCCACATAAGAACGCTCGGTGTGAATCGAGTAGTGATGGAGTCGCAGGTACTGGCGGACTTCATCGAGAAGTTTCAGCCGGCTTAGTTCTTGACTTAGCGTCGAGTCAGGAATATTTATTCCTTTCAAAGCTGTCGCCCAGGTACGGCTGATAACGGGCATCGAGCAAAAGTGCCTGAAAACCCTATCAATATCACATTATCAGGGCAAAAGTGCAAGTTAATAAATGGTTCGCACCGCTGCGCGGTGGGAATGCGCGAGTTGCCCGACTGCGACAGGCCGCCCGACTGGCCCGCACCGCTACGCGGCGCGAACCAGTCGTTCGACCTGACTTTTTACCTCGTCAATCGGGCGCTACGCGCCCATTGCCAGGGCAAAAAGTCGGTCAACTCGCGCATTATCACAAAAAGAGAGGTAGAATATGGAAATCAATTTGAAGCAAGATTTGAAAACAGTATCGTCTGATGATAAAGAAAATATAAAATCTGAAATAGAAGATACTTTAAAAAGTGGCCATCTCATTGCCCCTCCGAATGACGGAATAGTTAATATTTTTTTATATTCCGACAATAATAACATGTTTAAAATTCTTGGTACGGCTAAAGATAGCAATAACAATTTTCTATTTACATTTTCGTATTTAAATAATTCAATGAGTTATGATTCAACTCCGCCTTCAGGAGGAGGCAAATGATAACGTTCAAATACATCTATTATATCGCAAACTGGGAACCATGTCGTCTGATCTCCTTTATTTACCTGAACCCAATTTGCATGGAAAATAACAGAATCATATTCCAGGCTATGACCAGTTAAGTATTTAGTTTTTATTTCCAATCTTTTTTTATCGTGCATAGGTCTTGAAGATGGTGTGTTCATATATATCCTCCAATAAAAAGTGATAACAAACGGGTCGAGCAGACCGGAACCCGTCACGTTTTTAAATCCAGAGGTGAGCCCGGCTGCTCACCCTTTGCGAACCCCGCAGTAAGATACAAAGTTAGGCGCAATTAGGATGACGTTTTTTGATAAAACATGACGGAAAAAATTATTTTTTTACAGTGTGCCTTAATACTGAGAACATTTCAATAAAATTATTTACCAGTAATAATAGTAA
>JAUYEO010000082.1 GCA_030689795.1 Desulfobacterales bacterium
TTCAGTTCTCGAAGGTTTGATCATCGGCGCCTATGCTATCGGATCCCACGAGGGCTACGTCTACGTCCGACAGGAATACCCCCTGGCAGTAAAGAATATAAACCTCGCGATCAAGCAGGCTGAGGAGTATGGATTGCTTGGGAAAAATATCCTTGGCTCAGGCTTTGATTTCAAAGTTATAGTGCACCAGGGGGCCGGCGCTTTTGTCTGCGGTGAATCGACTGCGCTTATGACGGCATTGGAAGGCAGGGTGGGGGAGCCCAGGCCAAAGTATGTCCGCTCCAACATCAAGGGCCTTTGGGAAAGACCCAGCGTGTTGAATAATGTTGAGACATGGGCGAATGTGCCGCTTATCATAAATAAAGGCGCTGACTGGTTTACTCAAATTGGAACCGAAGGAAGCAAGGGTACGAAGATTTTCTCCCTGGTCGGCAAGATAACCAATACCGGCCTTGTGGAAGTGCCCATGGGCATCAGCCTGAAAGACATCATCTACAAGATAGGCGGTGGTATCCCCGGCGGCAAGAAGTTCAAGGCAGTGCAGACCGGGGGGCCGTCCGGAGGATGTATCCCTGAGGAACAGTTGGATCTGGAAGTCGGTTTTGATGAGCTCACCAAGGCCGGTTCAATGATGGGGTCCGGCGGGATGATTGTAATGGATGAAGATACCTGTATGGTTGATGTCGCCAGGTACTTCATTAACTTTCTTACGGATGAATCGTGCGGAAAGTGTGTTCCATGCCGTGAAGGCCTGAGGCAGATGCATAAAATTCTTACGAACATCACGGCAGGAAAGGGAAAAGAGGGCGACATCAAGCTTCTGGAGGAACTGTCCGAGACGGCTGTTGAAGCCTCACTGTGTGCTTTAGGCAAGAGCGCCCCCAACCCGTTTTTGAGCACTTTACGCTACTTCAGGGATGAGTATGAGGCACACATCAAGGAGAAGAGATGCCCGTCGTTGTCATGCAAGGAGCTGATCTCGTACTATATAGATCCTGCTAAGTGTCAGGCCTGTTTGATTTGCCTTCGAAAGTGTCCTGCGGAGGCGATTGACGGCGGCAAGAACAAGATCCATGTAATCGACCAGGAGAAATGCACAAATTGCGGAACCTGCTTTGAAGTTTGCCCCTCTCGCTTTGGAGCGGTGAAGAAGATTTCCGGAGAGCCTGTTCCGTCTCCTATCCCTGAGAAAGAAAGAATTATAACCAGAAAGAGCAAAGAAAAATGAGTGAAATCCTTTTACAGATTGATGGAAAAGAGGTTAAAGCAAGGGCGGGGATGACCGTCCTGGAGGCGGCCCGAAGTGCCGGGATATCCATACCCACCCTCTGTTACCATGAAAAATTGGAACCTTTTGGGGGATGCCGCCTTTGCATCGTTGAAGCAGAAGTTCGCGGCTGGACAAAGCTCGTTGTTTCCTGCGTTTACCCGGTTGAAAAGAATCTGATCGTAAGAACCAGATCTGAGAAGGTGGATAGAATCCGCAAAATGATTATAGAGCTGTTGATGGCTCACGCACCGGATGCTTTCGAATTGCTGGATTTGGCTAAAGAGTACGGTGCAGACAGAGACCGTTTTGAAAAAGAGGCCTCATTTTGCATTCATTGTGGTCTATGCGTTAGATACTGTGCTGAGGTCAAAAAGAAGAACGCTGTTGGATTTGTTGACAGAGGAATAAGGAAAGAGATCAGTTTCATTCCGGAAATCGCCGCTAAGGAGTGCTGGAACTGCAAAGAATGCTTTCCGCTATGCCCTACATCGGCGCTGCAAGCAGCTTTCGTTTTGACCAAAGCGCTGATATCTCACCCACCTTCCTTCGAATCCGGATCGGAGTGTTAGAGGCGGAGTGGAAATGAATTATAATGTCCTGTTAAATGTTTTTTTTGAGATTTATGAAGTCGCTTCGGTCAAAACCGAGAGTTTTGAAAAAAGAGAGAAGATCGGTGGAGTCCCATGTCACTGAAGTATAAATATCCTTGATTCCTTTATTCCTGTAGTGCTTAAAAATTTCTTCGGCCATTTTTTCGCCGATTCCCTGGCCCATGAACTTAGGATTAACGCCGATGTTGGCTATCCAGGCGCTTTTAGCTATGCCGAATCCTCCGATCAGAGTGTAGCTTATCAGATATCCGACTACCTTCCCGTTCAGTTCTGCTACAAAACTGGCGTATTCATCCCTCTGGGCCTGTTTCGCAACAATTTTTATGAAATCTTAGACACTGGTTGTTTTTGTTATGGAGAGGTATATTCTGCTGATTTCTTCCGAGTCCTCACTGTCAAGTTTTCTGATGAGTAATTTATCCACAAGCTGTTTCCTCTGATGTTAATCGGTCCTGATTATTTTGACCTGATGGCCGACCCAGTCAGGGGGGAGGTATATCCTTCCGCTGTTACCGCTGAGCTTGACCTCTTTCTCGATCATCTCTTCGCCGTAAATCTCGAATTTTACTTTTGCTTTTTGTTGCGCAGGGGTGCTGTCAATATTATTGGTTTTTTTTTCGTTGAGCACTTTAAAAAAACCCCTTCAGTTAATGTAGCTGCTTATGTGAGATATTTAGACCGTTGCATAACATCCAGCCTAAAGCCATGTCAGGGTACGGGAGCGCATGCGAACCGCAGGAATTTTAGCCCCTCTTTTTTTAAGCTTATTATCGCTATCACCCGAAACGGTTTTGGTCAAGACGAAAATTTTATGCAACTTAATGGAGATTAGGTTGATTTTTTAAACAGCATGCTTTAAGTCACGGGCATGGCTTGAATCGAATGTTATGCAACGATCTCTTTTTGCGTGATTATTTAAAACAGGGAGTATTCTTATAATGAATAAACTGTCCTTATTCCATGAGATAGCTGAAAACCCTTATGATTATGCAAAAAAGGTTAAGAAGGAAAGCGGCAAAAAGATAGTCGGTTATTTTTGCTCTTATACCCCAGAAGAGATAATTGACGCAGCGGGAGCTCTTCCGTTCAGGATTTTCGGAAGAGGAGGAGATTCTCTTGCCGACGCCCATCTTCAGGCATATAGCTGCAGCCTGGTCAGGGGAGCGCTTCACGACGCGCTTTCGGGGGATCTTGATTTCCTTGACGGGGTGGTTTTCCCCCATACCTGCGATTCGATACAAAGGCTTTCGGATATATGGAGAATAAACGTAAAAACCGGGTTCCATATCGATGCTGTTCTGCCGGTAAAACTCGACACAAAAAGCTCAGGTGAATACATGGCCGATGTTTTAAGAAAATTCCTGCGCGACATTGAAAATGGATTGGGAGTTGTAATCTCAGAGGATGATCTTAAATCATCCGTGATGAAATATAACCGGATAAGGAGTTGTCTCTGGAAAATTTACAGGACGAGAAGAGAAAACCCGGCATTGATCGGAAGCGGTGATCTTCATGCAATAGTGAGGGCGTCCATGGTGATGGACAGGGATCACCTTCTTGAAGAACTCACGGCATTTGACGGATCTCTTCATGGGGGAAAGGCGGCAGGGAAACCGGCAGGCAAAAGAGTCATGCTTGCAGGAGGAGTATGCAGCCTGCCGGATATCTTTTCGATTATTGAAGATTCGGGCGGAACCGTCGTTGGAGATGATTTCTGCACCGGTTCGAGATATTTTGAAGGAGAGATCGGTATAAACGGCGATATCATGGAATCAATAGCGAAAAGGTACAGGGAACGCATAAATTGCCCGGCAAAACATTCGGGGCTTCTGACAAGAGGTGAATATATTATCAAGATTGTAAGGGAAAGCGGGGCGAAAGGAGTCATCTTTCTGTTCCTGAAATTCTGCGACCCCCATTCTTTCGATTACCCGTACCTGAAGGCTATGCTGAACCGGGAAGGGATTCCGAGCATGCTTTTCGAGATGGAGGAGCAGCTTCCGTCCGAAGGACAGTTTAAGACAAGGTGCGAAGCTTTTCTTGAAATGTTACAGGCTTAAATAAACAGAGGAGAAGAAAATGACCGGCAACAGCCAGGCTCCGGATCCGGAAAAAGAGAAGAGAAAGATAAAATCCGTAAAAAAGATGAAAGAGATCATGACGAATTACTATATGGAGGCCAAGACCGCCGAACAGACCGGGAAGAAAGTTGCCTGGATAACAAGCGGCGGTCCGGTTGAGCCTCTGATTGTCATGGATATTATACCCGTATATCCGGAAAATCACGGCGCCATGATAGGCGCCTCCAAGATGGGCGGCGCTCTTTGCGAAAAATCCGAGGAGATGGGCTATTCGAGGGATCTATGTTCCTATGCCAGAGCCGATATAGCCTGCGCTCCGGTAAACGGGGGGCCAATCGGAGGGCTGCCGAGGCCGGACATGCTTGTATGCTGCAATAACATCTGCGGGACAGTATTGAAATGGTATGAAGTCCAGGCCAGGTATTTCAATGTTCCGCTGTTTATCCTCGACACTCCTTTCAGCCATACGGGATTTTCCGATGAGGCAAGAAAGTATGTGAGAAAACAGGTGGACGAATACATAGATTTTCTGGAGATGGTCTGCGGGAAGAAATGCGATTATGACAGGATGGCCGAGGTCGGGAAGCTTTCCGTGCAGGGGCAGCGCCTGTGGCAGGCCGTGCTCGATACGGCCGCACATAAACCGGCGCCCATGAGCGCATTCGACGCGTTTTTTCACTTGGCCCTGATAGTTACTCTCCGGGGAACCAGTGTTGTTGTTGACTATTACACGGAGCTGCTTGCGGAGATGAAGGAGAGAACAGCCTCCGGAATCAGCGCTGTTCCGAATGAAAAATACAGGCTCCTGTGGGATAATCTTCCCATATGGTACCGGACAAAATGGCTTTCCGAAAAATTTGCCGCGCATGATGCCTGCCTTGTGGCCGATACATACACTTCGGCTTGGTGCGGATCATTGAAATATATCAATGAAAACGACTTCCTGGGGACGATGGCTGAGGGCTATTCCCGGATATACCTTAATATAGGCGTTGATGAGATGGCTGAGACCGTCATGGAGATGATAGATAAATATGATGCGGATGGGCTTGTCATGCATTCAAACAGAAGCTGCAAGCCTTATTCTCTTGGCCAGTACGATATTCAGCGGATTGTTCAGGAGAAAAGAAAAATTCCGACCCTGATGATAGAGGCCGACATGGTTGATGAAAGGAGCTTTGCGGAAAGTCAGATCGAAACAAGAATAGACGCATTCATGGAAGTATTAAAGGCAGGGTGAAGATATATGATTACACTGGGTATTGATGTAGGATCGATAACTGCGAAGGCTGCCCTTGTTAAAGACGGGAAGCTTTTATCGACCGCGGTTATTATTACGGGCTATAACGCGAGAAATGCCGGTGAAAGTGTTTTCGGGAAAATATTATCAGAAGCGGGTATCGAAAGGTCCGAAATCGGCGGAATAGTTGCCACAGGATACGGAAGAAACAGCGTAACCTTTGCGGGAAAAAGCATAACCGAGATAACATGCCATGCCGCAGGCGCCCATTTTCTTAATCCGGCAGTCCGGTCCGTGATAGATATCGGCGGTCAGGACAGCAAGGCCATCGTCATGGATGAAGCCGGAAAAGTCAGAGATTTCGCAATGAACGACAAGTGCGCCGCCGGAACAGGCAGGTTTCTTGAAGTTATGGCCAGGGCGCTTGAAGTCGACATAAATGATTTCGGGAAAATGTCTCTCGAGGCGGATAATCCGGCCAGAATCAGCAGCCTTTGCACGGTTTTTGCCGAATCCGAAGTGATATCGCTTATCGCAAAAGGCGAAAAACGGAAAAATATAATAGCAGGTATCCATGAATCGATAGGCTCAAGGGTGGCGGCTATGGCAGGCCGGCTGGGCCTGACTTCGCCTGTCATGATGACCGGCGGAGTAGCAAAAAACATTGGAGTTGTGAAGGCGCTTGAAGGCAAGACCGGCAAACCGATAGAGGTTTCCGAAATGGCCCAGCTGACAGGGGCGATAGGCGCTGCACTGATAGCAATGACTCTTTGATATCATCGCATAACATTCCGAACATCAAAGATCATCGAACATCGGGATTCAATTCCTCAACAAAAAGAACTGGCAGGATGTCAGGAGATTTTTCGAAGAGCTGGTACTTAAATAGTATCTATGTTGATTATTGACAACCATTTAAAATTCATTGACAAATCAAGCACGATATGATTATTTGTGCCCGCATTTCGACAGTCCCGTCAAAATTCCCATGCGTCCTGACGGACGCATAGAAAATATGCCTTTATGCTGATAAATTGTATTTTATCACACTATGATGCTCGAAAAAGTATCCGGTTCCGGAACAAAAGGAAAGTTATCAGAAGGCTGTTTTTACTACAGGGGGAATAGATAATTTCAGACATAAAGAACGAATAAAATCTGTTTCGTATGTCTGAAAAAATAGAAACGCATAAAAACATGGGCACATTGGTTTCCTCATGTATTTAAGTGGAGAATAATTATGGAATCAACAAAAATTGTCGTTTTTAAAGGAAAGAATATCCGAAAAACCATTTTTAAGAATGAATGGTGGTTCTCGGTAGGCGATGTTGTGGAGGCCTTGACTGATACCATTAACAGTACCGACTATATCAAGAAAATGCGTAAGCGTGACAGTGAGTTATCTAAAGGGTGGGGACAAATTGTCCATACCCTTTTGATAAAGTCCGCTTTACCTCTCCAACATGTCCAATACCGGATAGAATTGACAACCATTTAAAATTCATTGACAAATCAAGCACGATATGATTATTTGTGCCCGCATCTCGACAGTCCCGTCAAAATTCCCATGCGTTCTGACGGACGCATAGAATATATACCTTAATATCCCTTTGCGGTATATCATCTAATAATTGCGTTTTATACCGCAATAAACGGCAAAATCAATTTATACTTGTACCGTTTTATTGACAATAATGCGTATCCTATTAACATCAAACCACATTTATTGTTAATATACACAAAACGATATAATAACTTGTTGGGCTACAATAAAAAGAAAATTGGAGGCACTGTGTGACAAAATCAATTGATATCCATTCAATATTGGATTCTGTGTCAAAGATCAAACTCTCAGGCGGCGTGGTCGGAAAAGTCTGTACAGTTCTTATTTGCGTTGCTCTTGCCTTCGCAATAATTGCTTGGTCGGTCACAGTCGCTTGGGTTTCGGCAATCGCGTTAGGAATGCTTTTTGTTCTATGTTTTTCGATCCTATGGCGGATAGTCAGTTTTGCAGACCGAAACCCTCAAGCAGCCATTTTAGACGGTGCGGAATTTACTATATTAGAGCAATTACGTTTGGGAACAAAAGCTCATCCCCAACTGCCTTCAGAAGATTGCGACGTGATAGAAGCAACCCCAGTTACACTTTCGCTTGAAGAAATAGATACAATTCAACAGCCAGATTTAGACACACCTCAACTGCCCGAGAGTGAGGATGGCAGAGAGGAGGTCAAAAATGGCTAATTTCTATCATGTTTTTATACAACCTAAAAAGGGCGTTACAAACGAACAAGTCGAAAAGAAGATGAATCTTTCAAAAGACTGGTTCAGATGTACCTATTCTGTTTGGATTCTATATTCAACCTCTCGGATTGATAAATGGCAAGAAAGGCTCCGGCCGCTCATTGAGCCTGGGGGTAGTCTCTTTATATGCAGGCTGGATATATCTAAAAGGAAAGGATGGATGAAGAGGGAATTCTGGGATTGGATCAAATCAAACGAGAAAAAGCCCAACCCATAAATTCAGCGGACGCAAAAAGCCGCGCCGCTGATTAATCCGTTGGGCAAAATGAAATTGACGGGCGAATGCGTAAGAATAAACACTGAAACCACAGTTTTGATGGAGGCCGATGAAAAAGTTGAAGGCATACTACAATATAATTCAAGGTTCTCAACTAACATTGAATCCGCGGGTGTCAGTGTTAAGGCATAATGGTGGCATTTACCTGTTCGATCCCATCACTCGTACCTGTGCTTCTTTAAATGATGCCATGCTGGCATTCATAACGAAGCCAAACAATGTCGCCTCACTAAAAAAACCGTTCTGTAAAGACCTTAATGGATTAATGGATGTTACTAAGCATCTATGCGAACTCGGCATTTTGATTGCCCCGGAAGATGCAGAACACAACGTCAGTCACTGCATGCCCAACAATTCGGATTCAATGATGAATCTGGCCATCTTTGTCACAACAAAGTGCAACCTCCGATGCACCTATTGTTATGCCAGAGGGGGTGATACGGAAAAGACCATAAGCAAAGATATTTTGCGTCTCGCGATGGACCATTTCTTCTCAACTATCAATTCAAGTACTACTCATGAGAAAGAAAGACGTAAGACTATAAACCTATCAATCCATGGTGGTGGAGAACCAACAGTCGAATTCGCGATATTGAAGGACATCGTTGAAGACTTCTGCCGTCGCGCACGCGCAATGGATTTGAAGCCGACTGTGGGCATGGGTACTAACGGTACATATGATGATTCGATTCACCATTGGATCATTGAGAACAACATTAACGTTAATGTAAGTTTGGACGGACCGCATAAAATCCAAAACCGTCTACGACCTTTCCTCTCTGGCAAACCGAGCTATGAGGTAGTGATTCACAACTTACAAAGCTTGGTCAAGGAGGGGCGTCGTGTTACCATTCGGGCTACTATTACAGACGAAGCTATGGAGACCATGGAGGAGACGGTCGAACTTGCAAGTCAACTGGGCATTGCTGCCGTGCACTTTGAACCACTCGCATTGGCTGGACGGAGTACTTCCAGTGCCCTTTCCAGACCGGATGCAGAACAATTTGCAGAGACATTCTTGAAGTGTTTTCTCCAGGGTCTAAAACTTGACGTTGACGTCTACTACTCCGGTATGCGCTGTTTCGAGCATATCCAGCAGCGATTTTGTTCTGCCTGCGGACAAAATTTCTGCGTCACTCCCGACGGCAATATAACAACATGCTTTGAGGTGCTTGAGTCAAATGACCCGGCGGCGTCTGCATTTTTTATAGGTAAAGTGGATCATATTCAGGGTCGGGTGGTATTAGACCAGATGCGAATTGATAAATTGAATCAACGGATTGCTGAAAACATGGAAGCCTGCAAGGGCTGTTTCCTCAGGTATCAGTGTGCTGGAGACTGTCCGGTTAAAAGCTTCAGACATTCCAATCGAGACCTCTATTCCCCGGATCACTATCGCTGTCATATTGCCAAGCGGATTAACAAACAACTCATCGCTTGGTTGGCTGATGGCGTGATCGAAACTCGTGATGTCGAACAAACAAGGGTCATCGCGTTAAACCACAATATCATTTAGGAAGGAGGACTAAAATGCCAAACAAAAAAGTGCAGAAAGCAAAAAAGACGATCGATAACACCGATAAAAAGATCCCGAAAATCCGTGTTGCCACGCTTAACGAGAATAAGTTAAACAAGAAAGGCATCGGCCAAACAAAAGGTTGTGGATGCCAAAAGTGTCCATGTCCCTGTGATGACCAACTCCCATGTTTATGCGAGCCTGTACCTCCTCCATGTAAATGTGATATACAATGTAAATGCGTCTTTAATACTCCTGAACCAAAACCGTGTCCAAACGATGGATGTAAAACCGATACTTGCGGTTGCCAGGGTTACTGTCCAAGTGTCAAACATCAGTCGGGGAACAAACCGCAAGGTGGGTCACAAACTTTTTTCAAGATTGCCGGGGATAAAGACATAAAATAGGAAGAGGTTATTTTAAAATATCTTTTTGACAAGGTGAATTCAAGTTGCAAGTGCACCACTTGATCTATTCCGGAACACTTCATGGGGTGACTGGTAGTCAAGGCACTTTCTTGGTCTATAATTAAGTTTTTTAACTGCAATTGCAAGATCTTCTTCTGTGATCTTACTAAAATCTGATCCTTTTGGAAAGTACTGACGAAGAAGGCCGTTTGTATTCTCGTTTGTCCCACGCTGCCAGGCGGCATATGGATCGGCAAAATAAACGGTTAAGCCGGTTTTATCTTCCAGCTCTTTGAACCTGGAAAACTCACTGCCGTTATCAACAGTCAATGTTTGCCGCATCTTTTTCGGAATACCACAAAATAGCCTGATGCTTTGCATTGTGAGAGAATCAGCCTTCTTGTCGACAAGTTTGGCGGCCATCAGATAACGGCTTTTACGCTCAACATGTGTGGCGATATATCCGCTGCTCTTCTTACCCTCCATCGTATCGCCTTCCCAGTCACCAAAACGCTCACGGCTGTCAACAATGGCCGGCCGTTCGGCAATGCTGACACGGCCTGGAATAAATCGTCTTCCCGAGCCGTATCGCTTTTGTTTGCGGCGCTTCTTTCGCACGCGACGAAGGTGATTGTAAAGTGTGCCGCCGTCTTTTGAATCTGAATAG
>JAUYEO010000085.1 GCA_030689795.1 Desulfobacterales bacterium
CCCAGATAAACGCCCCCGCCCGTGATAAACGCCGCCAGCTGCCGCGCGCCGTCTTCTCCCAGAGCTTTGGCGATGGCCACCGTGTCCCCTCCCGAGATCGCCAAAACGTCCATCTGTTGAAGCCGTCCGGAGCGCACCGCAGGGGCATCCATGACCGAGACGGCATGAAAGCCCATTCGGTCGAACATGTCGACAAACCACAACCAGGAGTGGGAAGTGCCGCTACCGGCATATATGCCGATTCTGGAATAGCGCATCTGTCTGCATTGAGGATCAGGGACTCCGGAAATCCTTATATCGGTATCTCCCTTGCTGATATATATATAGCCTTTCCCTGCGACAGTTTTATATTTATGTCTGCATATGACTGGTACAGATTCATTAAAATAACTCAGTTATTTCAAAAGATCGGCTACAACCTTGTCCAGGATCTCCTGAGTAAGATCGAGTTCTGTTCCAATACCGGCAAGTTCCAACATGTTCTCTTCCGACAGTTCTGGGCACATGACAGAAAAAATCGGCTGGATTCCAAATATCATGGCAACTGCCTGCCTTCTTTCCCACCAGGCTTCGGCCTCGGCAGCGTCTCCGGAAAGCCCAAAATCATTAAAAATGGGTTTCAATGGGCACCAGGGACTGAAGATGCCTTTGCCCTTCAAGGCAACAGTTCCGCTCAACCCGTCAAACGAATCGACAATCTCTTTCAGGCTTGATTTTCCGGAAAGCCCGGCAACAGCCGCAGGGTCAATGCCGTATTTTGCACATGCTTTTAATGCACGGCCGGTATCTTCTGCTGAAAGCCCCAGTTTTTTAAATGCAAGCAGAGCAGGAACATCCGAAATCAGCACTCCTGGTTCAGCAACCTTGCTCTCCTCAACACGTTTTGGATCTTCATCAAAAAAAACCGCGGTATTGGTTGCATAGGGAGTGAAATAGTCGGCGCTGTGTCTGTGCACAATGGGTTCCAGCCACTCTTTTATACCCGCTTCGCCAATTGCTGAGGCGATCTCTGCGATACCTTTTTTCGTCATGAAATCATTTGTTTTAATCTCCTTCAGGATTTCAAGCGAACGCCTGACAAAATTTTCATGATCGGCGACCTCTATGAGTCCCATGCCTCTGAAAGCCAGACCCTTGAGTTTTTTACTGCCAAAAAGTTTGCCCAACCCGAAACGATCAGGGCTGCTCCAGTAGTTATAGCAAATTTGGGCATAATCAGATCTGTTTTCTCCTGCCTTGCCGATCACCATGGTCTGGATAAGGTCATCACCCATAAGCTTACGCAGAGAATCCGTTGACTCCCAGACATCCTTGCCCCAGATTCCTGAAGCATCGGAGATATCGGCAACACCGTCGTGGATCCACAGGTACACAGGATTATCGGATACTCCTTTAACAACAATATAATCGTAGCCTGAAAATTTGATCTCTATGCCAACCTTATATATTATGGGGCAGTGACACAATTTTCCGGTAACAGGGCTTTTGGCTGTAATCAAACCGCCGGCGGAAGCCGGGCAGGTTGTGCCTGTGAGTAAACCGGTTCCTATAACAATGGGATCATCATTCAGATATTTTTCGCAGAGGTGTTTGGTTATTCCGGCTCCACCTATTTTTTCACTGACAAGAGATTCATCCAGAGCTGTCTCTTCAATTTTAGATGTTGCCAGGTCAATGACAAGGATCTTACCGGTTGATAAATATTCCATGTTAGTTCTCCTTATTTATTCCAGTGTAATCGCATCTGCAGGACAAATCGCTTTACACATCGGGCCGTAATCATCCATATCTTCACAAAGGTCACATCCTTCTCTCAGGAGCATGGGCTTGACTGAAGCATCTGCTTTCTTGTTCGGGTCTGCCGCTTCCCCGATTCTATTAACCTCAAGTCCTTCCGGGCGGGCAACCTTTAGAAATTCCTCTTCTTTAAGAAGAACACCAAAGTAATCCTGCTTTTCCCTGGCTCGATACACAACAATACAGGCGGAGAGAAAGGCAAAGCCGTCGTCTCTGTGGTAACTGCAAGCCATTTCACAGGCCATGCAATTTATACATTTTAGCGCATCGATTTTAATTCCCATTCAGCTACCTCACTTAAACATTTCATTTGATTCGGATTATGAGCTTTTCATAAACAAATAAAGCTCCCGATAAGAACGACGACTCAATTTCTCATTATCCAAGGTAAAAACAAAAGTCAATAATATATTTTTAAACATCTGATATTTAAAATATTAAAATATTTCTTGACTCGGGTAAAAATATATGTAATTTACTGAACCCGATTCACGGGAGACCTTTGAAGAACATCCAATTTTGACCAAGTACAAGGAAGGCGATAATAAAGACTTAGGTTTTTGGTTTATAGTTCCTGGTTCCTGGTTAAAAGGAAAAAACCAGAAACTACAAACCGGAGACCAGAAACCAAGTCTTTAAATAAATCGGGCAAAAGGGGGCGTTATGCAAAGGTCTCTCTGCAACTTCTCATCGGGCGCTGAACCCCAAAGGTCCTGCGTTATCGAGGAGAGATAAGATGGATCTTTCTGAAAATGTTTTCCGTGTATTAGATAAACTAGGTCAAAAGAATACCCTCACCCAGCGACAGCTTGCCAGGGAATCTGGTGTCAGTCTGGGCCAAGTCAACTACGTCCTGAAAAGCCTTTTGGAAAAGGGGATGATCAAGATCAGGGCCTTTCGCAAAAGTCCTGACAAGGCCGTTTACTCTTATCTTTTAACGCCAAAGGGTATTGAGATCAAATCAAAGGCGGCAGTCAATTTTGTTGTCTCAAAATTAGAAGAATATCATCAATTACAAACAAAACTATCTGAAAAACTGGCCATAATTGTTGAGTCAGGCCATTCACGAGCCATTTTTGTCGGACCTGAAATTGTTTACTCCTTTGTAGATGCGATTATCAAAAAGAATTCATTGCAGTTGGTACTGATAGGCTCCTGTTTGCAATGGGAAGAACTCAAAAAATACAAGCCGGAAAGCTTTGATATGATCCTCCTCTTTGATGCCAACGCCGAAGGCATCCAAACAGTAACAGAAAATACCGGCATCCCGGGAGAGAAATTCATGTACCTGTGGTGAACAAAGCCGGTTTGCGTTTTTATTTAAACAAATTTTTATTATAATTAGGTACTTATCCTCGATTTCGCCCTGTAACCGAGAAGGCGGAGCTGTATCCACCCCTGGCTGATCGCAAGGGCGGATCGAGATGTTAGGATAGAGGTTGGAGGCAAATAAGAGTAAGCGCAGTTAGCCGAAAAGAGAAAAAGCTGGTAAATCTTTTAGCTGCAGGTTGCGAAAAGGTCTTTCTGAATGAAGGAGTACGATCTTCGATATTCGATCTTCGGTTTTTCCACGATATTCGATGTCCGGCTTTTTCAACACTCAAAACCTGTATAACGCGCTTGGGCAAACAAGACAAGGGCGTTATTTGTCGATATTTTTCATAAAAAAATTGAATAATAAGGCTTTGATCATTACCGCAAGGGACATGAACAGGAAAGAAAGAAAAAGATATGAGAAAAAGTAAAATCATAGAGGATATGTCTATTTATGAAGCGTCTGCATTCTGGGATGAACATGACTTTTCAGAATTTGATGATGTTCAGGAAGTTAGAGATATTAAATTTCATCTCATAAAGAAAAAATATGTTGGGTTGGACCTGAACATATCTTTGAAGATCCGGAAGCAGGCCCGAAAATTACAAATCACCGAGGATGCATTAATTAATGAATGGTTGCGCGAAAAAGCCGAAGCGTAGTGTAAAGATCAGAAGCTGTGCACGCTCTGCACGGATGTCCGTTCGCAGTAACAGTTGTTCATCTAACGGGTTAAAGTCCCGTCCGGTTAATTGTCCGTACGACCGGTAGTTCAAGGGAGCGGCGTTCTGGCAACAGAGGGTCGTGAGTTCCCAATTGGCAAAACAGCAGGCCGTAAC
>JAUYEO010000095.1 GCA_030689795.1 Desulfobacterales bacterium
CGAACCGACCCTGTTTTATCTCATAGTCGGGCTCGATGCTTTCCTGGAGATAAATACCTGGAAATCTTTTAAAGAGCTTTTCCGCCTTGTACCCTTTATAGTTATGACAAGACCCGGATTAAGCTGCCGGGATTCAGGAGATAAACTGGCCGCGCTTTATGATTTTCTTAATGCAGAAATATCGGGCGGGTATTCCTTTTCATCGCAGGATTCCTGTTATATTCATGAGACAAATCAACAGGTATATGTTTTTGAGGTGAGCCGGATGGATATTTCTTCCACAAAAATTCGCGAGCTGACAGGAAAAGGGGAATCTGTTTGCTTCCTGACGCCGGCAAAGGTAGAACTTTTTATAAAGAGCAGGGGATTATACGGATGACGGTTAAAAAGACTCAGAAGGCGAAACAGAGTACGAATAAGTCGATCGATCTTTATGTCAAAGCCGTTCTTGAGAAAAAGGCCGCAGATGTAGTGGTGCTTGATGTGCGGGGTCTTACCTCCGTTGCGGATTTCTTTATCGTATGCAGCGGCCGCTCCAACCGCCAGGTTGCAGCAATTGCCGATTTTGTTGAACGGTATTTGAAAAAGACAGGCATAAAGCCGCTGAGTGTCGAGGGGAAAAATGAAGGGCTGTGGGTTTTGCTCGATTACGGGGATGTTATAATCCATGTTTTTTATGAGACAGTCAGGAAGTTTTATGATCTTGAAGGGCTCTGGTCGGATGCAAAACGAATAGTGACGGATGGCATGATGGAAAAAACAAACAATATCAAGGAGTCTGAAGTATATGTCGAGTAAACCCGGATTCTGCATGCTGATGATTCTTGACGGATGGGGATTGAGCAATAAACAGGAAGGAAATGCGGTAGCTCTCGCAAGAACGCCTTTTCTTGATAAAATAAAATCGGAATATCCGTGCACCAGTCTGCTTTGTTCGGGCGAGGCAGTCGGTCTTCCCCAAGGCATAATGGGAAACTCCGAGGTCGGACACCTGAATATCGGCGCGGGCAGGGTGGTATACCAGGATCTCTTAAGAATAGACAAGGCAATCCGGGATAAAAGCTTTTTCGAAAACGAAGCTCTTTGCAGGGTCATGAATGAAGTTAAGGAAAAAAACGGTTCTCTGCATTTCATAGGGCTCCTGTCGGACGGCGGCGTGCACAGCCAGATAAGCCATCTCTTTGCTCTTCTTGACATGGCCGGAGGAAAAGGCCTTGAAAATGTCTATATCCACGTGATACTGGACGGGAGGGATACTTCCCCTGACAGCGGTGTTTTGTACACACAGAGGTTAAAGGATTATACTGAAAAAACAGGTATCGGAAGTATCGCGTCGGTTTGCGGGCGTTATTATGCCATGGATCGTGACAACAGGTGGGAGAGGGTTGAAAAGGCCTTCCGGCTTTTTGCAAACGGAGAAGGCATAAAAGAAATAAATCCGGTTGATGCCGTCAGAAATGCTTACATGCGAAACGAGACTGATGAATTTGTCAAGCCGATTACGATAACGGACAGCAGCGGGAATTCCAAAGGGAGCATCCGGGACGGAGATGCCGTCGTCTTTTTTAACTTCCGCTCTGACCGGGCAAGGGAAATAACGCATGCCCTCACGGATTCCGATTTCAAGTTTTTCACAAGAGAGAGTTGCCCCAAGCTGATCGGCTACGTATGCATGACGCAATATGATGAAAAATTTACCCTGCCGGTTGCTTTCCCTCCTGTTCACTTAAAGGAGATTCTCGGTGAAGTCATAAGCGGGAAGGGTTTAAAGCAGCTCAGGATAGCCGAAACCGAGAAGTATGCCCATGTAACATACTTTTTCAACGGGGGTGAAGAAAAACCGTTTCCCCTCGAAGAGCGCTGCCTTATACCTTCTCCGCGCGATATTCCCACATACGACAAGAAACCCGAGATGAGCGCAAGGCTTGTAACCCGTGAGTTGATCTCCCGTTTGAAGTCGGCGCACTATGATCTTGTTGTGCTCAATTTCGCAAATATGGACATGGTCGGGCATACGGGAGTTCTTGAGGCTGCAATCAACGCGTGCGAGACTATCGATTCCTGCGTGAGTGAAATTGTTGAAGAAGTAAGAAAACAGGGAGGGGTTCTTCTGATTACGGCAGATCACGGGAATGCCGAAAAGATGATTGATGAAAACGGTCATGTCCATACCGCCCACACTCTCAATCCCGTTCCCCTTATTCTGGTTGATGATTCGAGAAAGAAAGCCGCATTAAGAAGCGGCAACCTGGGGGATATTGCTCCGACTATCCTTGAGATCATGGGGCTCGAAAAGCCGATCCCCATGACCGGTAATTCTTTGATTATAAACTGACTACGGCTTAGTCTATAATGGCTATTGCCCGGCCACTTCTTTCCCGCAGTGTTTGCAGATATTGGCTCTCTTTTTTATTATCTCTGCGCAGAACGGACATTCCCTTGTAAAAAATTTTTCGTGAATTTTTGCAACCGATTCTTCGACCTTTTCCTGAATAACCCTGCTTTCAAATTTCAAATTCCGGAGAGGTTCGATTGCATCTGTTTCTCCTATATCGCCGATCATTTCTGCAGCTTTCAGCCTGACACGGGCAGGTTCCGTCGGGTCAAGAAGAATCCTCAGAACCGACGGGGAATCTTTCGATACATAGCATCCCGCCAGAATAGAGAATCCTTTTTTTATAGCCTCTTTCAGTACCTCCTGCTGAGCCACCACCTGATCATCAATGATTTGACCTGTAGCGCCGACCGGACTGAAAACCGTAATGAGCTCGAATTGTTCGGTCCCCGGGTAATTCATACATCTGTAGGATGCGTTGTGAGCATAGTTGTCTTTAATGTTGTCCCATCCCTTTACGTACAATGAACACTCATCATTAAAGCACATATAAAGATAAGGGGTTCCCCACCCGAGGCCGTCTCCGCAATGAATCGAGGGAACTTCCCAGATATTCATCTCGACTCCGCAGTGCGGACAGGCCGGCTTTTTCTGAGACATAATTTTTTCTAAAACCTGTTCTTTTGTTTCAATAGTTGTCATTACTTAATCTCCATTATTTTTTGGCTTCGTAAAAAATCCGAATTTACTCATTTTTGTTACGAAACCATCAAGAATACCAAAAGCTATAAGTTTAGACGATAATCTAAGAACCTATTTAAAATTGTCAACAGCAGCAATTTATTCCTGTTTCGGTTCATTCTAAAAATCGAGCTTTATAACATGGACCTTACCGGTATCTTTTTCCATTATCTGAAGGCGGAGCTGTTTTGCAGAGCCGGCTTCGCCGGGGAAAAAAAGAATGCCGTGAGCGAGGCTTTTGGGCAAAACAGCATTGCTCTGGAGGGACTTTTCGCGCAAATCGCTTGTTATCGATTTTATCGCATTATCCGAGCCATATCCGGTTATTCCTCCTATTGTCGCTCCTGCAGCCGCACCCAAAGCAGCCCCTTTTCCGGCGGCGGATGCCACGTTTTCACCCGACACAATTCCTATGGCCGCTCCTATTATCGCGCCGGCCGCTGCTCCCAGGAAACCTTTATATGCTCCCTCCTTGAAAATCTCCTTTGTTTTTGCATACCGGGTCGCCCTTTCATAGGCTATCTCCTTGCCCAGTATTGGCCAGAGATTTCCGTTTTTGTCTTCAAGAAAAGTCTGGTGACCGATTACCTCAAAAGGGTGTGATCCCTGGTTGTCGAAAACTACCTGGACAGGGAGCATGCCCGCTCCGAGTATATCAAAACCGAAAGTCGTTTTTGTTTCATCCGGATCAGTAAATGCCCTTGCCGCGATATCCGCGCCTTCGACGCTGATGGCATTCTTCATGGCCGCCGGTGTTTTAAAGGGGAGCGGCTTTGCGGTATAAGTTGTTGCACATCCTGCAAAAAAAATGATGATGAGAATGATAAGAAAAGATGTGTATCTTTTCATGATGCGGTCTCCTTTTATGTTATAAAGTTATTCTCCCGATTTTAGTTGGGGAAAAGGGATCCTGTTTTAATGGGAATGCCCTGCTCATCCCAGCCGCGAAGCCTGTAGTATTCCCGGATCAGCCCCTTTAATTCTTCTTCGCCTATTGTCTGGCCGGTCTTTTTAAGCGGTTTATTCAGATATTTCGGGAGCCTGTCGTCTTCAGGCTTCAACCCTTCCCTGATATTGAAAAGCCTCACAAGGTCGGAAATATCCGAAGCTCTTTTTTCAAGCATTTCTCTTTTTTCATCCAGGCCGGTGGTCATCCGGATCAGATGAGAAAGGGTATCCCACGGATATATATCCCTGTAAAACCTGCAAAGTATGAGCGTATCAAAAAGAAGAAGGCGGTTTTCGTAATCAATAAAAAGGGCGGCCTTTCCTTCAACGGTTTCAGGCGATATCACGCCTGTCAATTCAGGGTTATGGAATGTGGCTCTCAAATGGCACGCGCCCCTGTCCGATACTGCATATGCGAGAGCGCATCCTTTTAAGACTCTCGGATCGTAACCCGGAGGTTCAAGCCCTTTCACGTGGACTGCCGTATCTTCCATGCCCCATTCTTTTGCGGCATGGATTATCCCGCGGGCCAGAGTATCGCCTATTCCTTTTCGTCCTGCAATCATGTGAAGAAGCTCTGCCGCTGCATCGACATCACCGTAATCAATTTTATAGAAGATTTTCTTCTGTCTTGCAGCTTCGATAGTAAACCCGCAGAGATTTCCAGCCGATATTGTATCCATACCAAGCCTGTCGCATATATCGTTAAGCCAGGCAATCTCCTCTATACTGTCAATCCGGCATAAACCGCCGAAAGCGAATATTGTTTCGTATTCGGGTCCTTCTATCGTAAGACCTGCGTGACGGCCGCTCTTTATTGTCGTCATCCTGCCGCAGGCAATAAAGCATTTTGCGCAGGCGTTCGGAACCACTTTACATTGCCTGTGGAGAGCTTCGGCTCCTATCTTTTCCCATTTGTCAAAGGAGCCTTCCGACCAGTATCCTGAAGGGAAAGCCCCTGCCTTGTTTGTCGTTTCGACCATCCTTGGAGTGCCCATTTTTTTGAAAGCAAGGACAAACGGTTTTTCCTTGAATTCCGAGACAAGATTTTTTGAAAAGACTTTAAGACCTTCTTTATCAAAAAGAGACCTTTTTTTATCTCCCTTGAACAGGATTGCCTTGAGATTTTTTGAGCCCATTACCGCGCCGCTTCCTGTCCTTCCCGCGGAGCGCCAGTGATCGCTTTCAATCAGTGAAAAGGTTACAAGCTTTTCACCTGCCGGACCTATTACAACAGATCCGGATTTATAATTTTTATCCCCTGATTTACCGTACAGCATGTTGACGGTGTCTTCGGTTTCGTATGTATTCATTCCCCAGATTCCGTCAGCATCGTGATAGTCAACTCCATCGGGATGAATAACAAGTACGGCGGGCTTATGGCTTTTCCCTGTTATGACTATTGCGTCATATCCTGCGGAATCGATTGCTTCGGGTACTCTTCCGCCTGCATAGGATTCGGAATAAATCCCGGTCTGGGGTGATTTTGTGAAAACACCGTAACGCGAGGAACCCCATGTCAGGCTTCCCGTAACAGGGCCTGTAGCAAAAATTATGCAGTTTTCAGGAGAGAGGGGATCGATTCCCGGGGGGTTAAGATTATAAAGAAGGTAAGAGGCAAGTCCTTTACCTCCAAGGTATTTTTTTAAAATCTGTTCATCAACAGGTTCTGTAATGTGCTTTCCCGAAGAAAGATCTATTTTAAGAATCCTGCCGTAAAAACCATACATGATATTAATATCTCCAGTTGCATTGCCCTGTGGTAACAGCCTCTTTGTCTGAAAAAACCGGATACAATCTATA
>JAUYEO010000098.1 GCA_030689795.1 Desulfobacterales bacterium
ACCAGAACCGTGGCAATCGATCCGCAGAACAACGGCTTCGTCAATGTATACAGCGAGCCGGGAAAGGGCGCGACATTCAAGATCTACCTGCCCCGGCTCAAGGATGAGGGAATGGCAATCGACGAACCACGCACGCATGCCGAGCCTCTGACCGGCACGGAGACGGTTCTGCTTGTCGAGGACAACGAAGCGCTCCTGAAAATGGGCAAAATGATGCTTGAAGAATTGGGTTACACAGTGATGGCCGCGAGCAGTCCAAACGAGGCTATTGAACTGGCCGAACAATACGCGGGCGACATACACCTGGTTTTGACCGACGTGGTGATGCCGGAGATGAGCGGACGTGACCTGCAGCGACGGCTCAGCGCCCTTTGGCCAAGTCTCAAGTTCCTGTTCATGTCCGGCTACACCGCCAATGTGATCGCTCACCGCGGTATTCTCGACGAAGGTGTTCACTTCCTCCAGAAGCCCTTTCACATGGAGGTACTTGCCACGAAGGTAAGGGAAGCGCTGGAACGACCATAGGCCTCACTGAAATTCTGACATGAAGATTGAGAATAAAGGCAGGTGAAATATGGGAAAAGAGATATTCGATAAGATCGAGATTATGCAGGGGGATATCACAAAACTTGATGTTGATGTGATTGTTAACGCGGCAAACCGTTCGCTTCTGGGTGGCGGCGGAGTTGACGGCGCCATACATAGCGCCGCGGGTCCTAAACTTCTGGAGGAATGCAAAAAACTTGGAGGATGCAATACCGGAGAGGCAAAAATTACAAAAGGATATAACCTGAAAGCCCGCCATGTAATTCACACCGTCGGCCCCGTTTACAGCGGAAAGCCTCGGGACAGCTTGCTTCTGTCGCAGTGTTACTTCAACAGCCTTGAGCATGCCGCTCAGAATAATTTGTCTTCGATAGCCTTTCCTGCAATAAGCTGCGGAGTATACGGCTATCCTTTAAGGGATGCCTGTAGAATAGCCATAGATACCGTGTGCAGGTTTTTAAAGGAGGAAAAAGGTTCTGTAACAAAGGTGATTTTAATCCTTTTTTCCTCGAAAGATTACAATATATACGAAAAATACCTTACAGAGATATCAGAAATGTAATGGTTATTTCGTAACGGCTCCTAATAAGGTAATAAAATTAAATAATTATTGCTGCCGGGTTGCCATGGCAGTTTTGATACGTTAATATCGTGTTAATATTGATTGACAAATCCTTTTTCTGTAATTAATTTACACCGGAATCAAGCAACCGGGAAAGATTCCGTTTTGTTTGAGAAAGCTCATAACGGATTTAAAATTTTTAATATATCGAGGAGGATTCAAATGGTTGAGATAACAACTTCGGCTACCCAGCAGATAGCCGAATATTTTAAGGGGAAAATGGTTTCACCGATCAGGATTTTTTTAAACGAAGGCGGATGAGGCGGGCCATCTCTGGCACTGGCTCTGGATGAGTCTAATGATCTTGATAATGTTTACGATATCGACGGATTCAAGTACGTTATTAATAAAGAGTTTCTGGAAAAAGCAAAGCCCGTTAAGGTGGATTTTCTTCAGGTAGGCTTTAAAATCACATCCGGATACGATCTCGGAGCAGGATGTACAAGCTGCGGCACCAAAGGCACCTGCTGTGAATAGTTAATCTCTTATATCTGCACAAACCGGGCAACACCACATAACAATCGGTGTTGCCCTTTTTTTTGGAGGTTTCCCGTATGGCGCTTGTTGAGTATGCTCTTGATGAAAATGTGGCGATTGTAACGTTAAACAACGGCGAAAACCGTTTTAATCCTGATTTTATCCGGGCTTATCTTGATGTTATGGACAAAATTGAAAATGAGACTCAGGCTTTGACCCTGCTTGTGAGGTCGTCTCATGATAAAATCTTTTCAAACGGTCTTGATCTTGACTGGCTCCTTACCGTCATACAGAAGAAAGACGTAAAAACGGCAAAGGATTTTTTTTATTTCTTGAATGAGCTGTTTAAAAGAACACTGATGTCTCCAATGCTGACCGTAGCCGCCATAAACGGGCATGCATTTGCGGGGGGCGCGATTTACTCATGCGCTTTTGATTTCAGGTTCATGCGGTCTGACAGGGGATTTTTCTGCGTTCCGGAAGTGGATTTAGGCATACCGTTTTTGCCGGGAATGCTCGCTCTGCTTAACCGGGCCATTCCGAGGCAGAAGTTCGAGGAGCTGCAATTTACAGGAAAGCGCCTTACTGCCGCGGAATGCGCTGAGAACAATATCGTTACAAAGGCATGCCATATAAACGATCTTATGAATGAAACGCTTGCATTTGCAAAAAGCCTTAATAAAAGAAGGGCTGTAATCCTGGAAATGAAAAAAAGGATGCATGGGAATATACTGCATGCACTTGATGTTGAGGATGTTCCATATATAGAATCGGGAACGTTTAATATCTGACGGCTTCGTAAAAAGTCATTCAGCTGTGTTGCGCTTCATCTTTCGTCATTGCAGCGTACCATAAAGTACGCTTCATTCTTCAAGATTCGCGCGCCTTGCAT
>JAUYEO010000101.1 GCA_030689795.1 Desulfobacterales bacterium
TGATGGCCAGCTTTTCGGATTGATCCATGTCGTCAGTGAAATCAACGAGCGTAAGAAAGCCGAGGAACATCTCCAACAATCCGTTGTCAGTCTCAGGAAGGCGTTGGGAACAATCATCCAGGTCATGGTTTCCGCTGTGGATGTAAGAGATCCATATACGGCAGGTCACCAGGTGCGGTCGGCGGATATTGCCCGCGCTATTGCCACCGAGATGGGACTTTCCCAGGAGAAAATCGATGGCATCCGTATGGCCGGTTCCATCCATGACATTGGAAAGTTATCCATACCTGCTGAAATATTGTCAAAACCGGGCAAACTGTCTGAGATCGAGTTTTCTCTGATTAAGGAGCATGCCCGCATAGGATTTGAGATGCTGAAAGACGTGGCATCCCCCTGGCCCCTGGCAGAGATTGTCTACCAGCACCATGAACGGATGGATGGTTCGGGCTATCCAAGAAATCTAAAAGGGAATGACATTCTCATGGAGGCTCGTATTATGGCTGTGGCTGACGTGGTGGAAGCCATGGCTTCACACAGGCCCTATCGTCCTGGCTTGGGGCTTGATGCAGCCCTGAATGAAATCGAGAAGAATAGAGGGATCTTTTACGACAATACTGTCGCAGATGCCTGTCTGAGATTATTTCGGGAAAAAGGTTTTCAAATTGGGAAGTAAAGGAAGGGAAGGGAAGGGAAGGGAATAAAAACATAAACAGATAGTGGGTAAAGAGCCGTTTTGTCAGGAAACGGCCTATTTAGCACGCTTCTTCCTGCTATCAGCAATCAGCATGAGTCATGAAAAGTCGCTGATTTCAGTAGTAAACAGCATCTAAAGTCCTTCTTTCCATTTGACATCTTAATGGGTATCAGATAGTTGTTAAATGCTTAAATAAGACCCGTATAAATACAATCCGTCTTTCTATCCAACAGGCAACATTTGTCATTGCAGAGGGGCATCAGATGAAAGATCAATCCGGGACAAATCAAGAACTCTCCGAAGAGAATGCCTTCTTAAAGCAGAAAATCCGGAAACTGAAACACCCGGAAACAGACGCAGCCTTTTTTTATGGAGAATTATTATGCGATTTTTCGTCATAGACGATAGCCCTTTCATCGTCGAGGCCGTCACCCAGATACTCAAGGAAGCGGGACACGAGGTGCAGTCCACCACATCCCCGCAGGACGCCATAGACGCCGTGCTCGCTTTTCAGCCGGACGCCATCCTGCTGGACTTGATGATGCCGGCAATCGATGGTTATGAGCTGTGCATACGTTTTCGCAAGCTCAGCGAGCTTGACCAGACAAAAATTATCATCCTGACGGGGAAATCTTACGAATTCGACAAGCGGCGGGCAAAAGGGGTTGGCGCGGACGCCTTTCTGGTCAAGCAAGCGCTGATTTCCAATCAGGAAAAGTTTTTGCAGGAAGTGATGTCTGTCATGAGTAAAGACATCACCATAGCTTACTGGGGTACGCGGGGAACGCTGCCGGTGCCTGGTGAAAATTCCCTCCGCTACGGCGGAAATACCCTGTGCATTTCTTTGTCTGTGGACGATGAGCCATTACTCATTTTTGATGCGGGCACGGGTATTACTCGTTTGGCCGAGCACCTTTCCGCGCAAAAAATGCCGAGGGTGACAGCCAAGCTGTTTATTTCCCATCCCCACTGGGATCACATCAACGCCATCCCTTTTTTCGCCCCTTTATACGTGCAGGGAAACGAGGTGGAAATCATCGGTCCGGCGCATGGGCATACGAGTTTCCGCGAGATCGTTTCCGCACAAATGGACGATGTTTATTTTCCGGTAACCATACGTGAATTTGCTGCCAGAGTATATTTTCGCGACATGCGTGAAGAAACCCTGAGATTTGGCAACTTTGAGATTCAAAGCATGCTGCTGAACCACCCGGGCACCTGCCTGGGTTATCGTATCACCCATAATGGCCGCTCTGTTTGCTACGTAACCGATAACGAAAATTACCCCGCTGACGATTCTTTCTTCGATCCTGAATACGAAGAAAAGCTGGTGAATTTTGTACGTGAAACAGATATTCTCATTACCGATTGCACTTATCTGGATGAAGAATATCCGGCGAAAACGGGTTGGGGTCACTCCTGCGCCCGTGAAGCCGCCCTGCTGGCCGATAAAGCCAGGGTGCGCTCGCTGCACCTTTTTCACCATGACCCCGGTCAGGACGACGCAGCAATCGACCGTAAACTGGCTCAGGCAATCGGGCATCTGGAGCGTTTGAACAGCGGCGTCAAATGCGCTTGTCCGGCAGAAGGGAGCAGCTACGTCCTGGGTAGCCGGAGGATTTAATTCAGGCGCAGACAAATCCTTTTTCAACAAATCCTTTTTCATTGACACACAAAATCACACATTATAATCTTCCTCTCGCAAAAGCGCGTTTTTCAGTCAGCATAAGTTTCACAACACCGAGCCATCACACCAAACCGAAAGAGTACCCGATGAAAAAGATCATTGCCCTGATGTCCGTTGCAATTTTTGCCACAGCTGTCTTTGCCTTTGCTGCCGATGATGCCAAGCCGGAACTGCGTCCTGC
>JAUYEO010000103.1 GCA_030689795.1 Desulfobacterales bacterium
TCGGCTCCCCCATGCCGGAAGTGGAACTTAAGATTTCCGATGTGGGGGAAATCCTGATCAAGGGGCCCATCGTTTTCAAGGGCTACTACAAAAACGAGGATGCCACCCGCAAAACCCTGGATGCGGAAGGGTGGGTCCATACCGGCGACGAAGGCATTCTGGATGAAGACGGCCAGTTGATCATGATTGACCGGCAAAAGGATGTCATGCGTCTGGCCGATGGATCCAAATTTTCACCCCAGCTGATCGAGAACAAGCTTAAATTCAGTCCCTATATCAATGAGGCGATGGTAGTCGGAAAGGATTTGCCTTTTATTGCGGCTTTGATCATTATGGATATGGCCAATATGGGGAAATGGGCCGAAAACCACAAGATGACCTATACCACATTTACCGATTTATCCCAGAAGAAAGAGGTTTACGACTTAATCGCCGAGGAGATAGGCCGGATTAATCGGTCTTTGCCTAAGATTGCGCGGGTAAGACGGTTTGTCATGATGTATAAAGAACTGGATGCTGATGACGAAGAATTGACCCGGACACGCAAACTCCGGCGTTCGTTCGTGGCCGAACGTTATGCCGATCTGATCGATGCCTTGTACGGGGCGAAAGAAGAGATCGAAGTGGCTTCTGAAATTCGCTATCAGGACGGTACGGGTTTCCGCATGCAGACACAGATAAGCGTTCGGGAGGTCACAGACCAATGACCAATATCAGTAAAAACGACTATGATCCCCGGGACTACCAATTAGTGGTTGAAGATATTTTTTTGAACTTTGGAGGTATAAATGCCCTTTCAGGGGTAACTACCGGAGTAAAAAAAGGGGAGATCTTTGCCATTATTGGCCCCAACGGGGCGGGCAAGACCTGTCTGCTGAACTGCATCAACCGGTTTTATGATCCGGAGAAAGGAAAGATCCATTTTGAAGGCCGGGATATTACGAGGCTCAAAACCCATAAAATCGCCCAACTGGGGATTGCCCGTACTTTTCAGAACGTGGAACTCTTCGGCCACATGACCGTTCTGGACAACATTAAATTGGGCCGACATGTGCATTTGAAATCAGGATTTCTCTCAGGCGGTATTTATTATGGAAAAACCCGGCGAGAAGAAATGAGCCTGAGAAAAGAAATCGAAGAGACGATTATTGATCTTCTGGAAATTGAGCATATCCGCAAACAGGTTGTCCACTCCCTCCCCCACGGACTGCAAAAGCGGGTCGAATTAGCACGGGCTTTGGCCATGAAGCCCAAGATTTTACTTTTGGATGAACCGGCTACCGGAATGAATCTGGAAGAGACCGAAGATATGGCCCGTTATATCCTGGATATTAACGAGGAGTGGGGGGTCACCATTATCCTGATCGAACATGACATGGGTTTGGTCATGGATATCAGTGACCGAATATGTGTTCTCGATTTTGGTCGAAAAATCGCCGAAGGCAACCCCGAGGAGATCCGCCATAATACACAGGTCATCCAGGCCTACCTGGGCGAACAGAATCTCGCCTACTCAAGATTGGGAGCGTGAACACAAGGAATTTGATGGAACCATTACTAGTTGTCAACAACATCGAAGTCATTTACCACAACGTTATCCTGGTATTGAAGGGTCTTTCTCTTAAGGTAGATGAAGGTCAGATTGTGGCCGTCCTCGGCAGTAATGGAGCCGGTAAAACCACCACACTGAAGGCTATTTCCGGATTGCTTAAGACTGAAGACGGAAAGGTGACTGATGGGTCCATTACCTTTATGGGCCGGCGGATCGACCGCTTGTCTCCGGAAAAGATCGTTCGCATGGGGATCTTCCAGGTCATGGAAGGACGCCGGGTCTTTGTGGACCTGTCGGTAGAGGAAAACCTGATCGCCGGCGGCCATACCAATAAAAACACCCGAAAAATGAAGAAAGACCTGGAAATGGTCTATTTTTATTTCCCAAGGCTTAAGCAACGGCGAAACTTACTGGCCGGTTATCTCAGCGGAGGAGAACAGCAGATGCTGGTCATCGGCCGAAGCCTCATGGCCAATCCCAAATTGATGCTCCTCGATGAACCTTCCATGGGACTGGCCCCATTACTGGTGGCCGAGATCTTTGAGATCATCAAAAGAATCAATGAGGAAAGAAAAGTCACCATCCTTTTAATAGAACAGAATGCCCGGCTGGCCCTCAATATTGCCCATCATGGATATGTCATGGAAAGCGGTCGTATTGTCCTGGACGATACTGTAGAGAAACTTCGGGAAAACGCTGATATCAAAGAATTCTACCTGGGACTGACTGCGGTGGGTAAAAAGAGCTACCGGGATGTGAAGCACTACAAGCGCCGTAAACGCTGGCTGGCTTAGGAGGCGATCCAAATCATGAGCGTTCATAGTTTTACCATTTATGATCTTTACAAGCGGAATGCCCAACTATACAAGGATAAAACAGCTATCCTTTCCGGGGAGACCCGGGTAACCTTTGGAGATCTCTGGGATCAGGTCAATGCCCTGGCCGGAGAACTCTCCTCCCGCGGGGTCTGTAAGGGAGATCGAATCGCCTTACTGACCAAAAACAGCCCGGCCTTTATGACTATCTTAGGGGCGGCGGCCGCCCTGGGGGCCATTTTGGTTCCCATTAACTTCCGCCTTACCGCCAGGGAAGTAAGTTATATCCTGGACGATGCTGAACCGGTCATGCTTCTTTTCGACCGCGAATATGAAGAACTTCTGGCTGAGTTGGTATCGGACTTCCCTTCTATAGCAAAGCAAATTCCTTTTGATTCTCAGCAGATCAGTCCCTTTCCCGTGGTCGACAGACAGACACCCTTTGAAGAAGTGGCGGCCTCTGATCCGCTGGTCATCATCCATACCGCAGCTATTCAGGGAAAGCCCCGGGGCGCCCTGATCAGCCACAGCAATCTTCTGGCCTGCATGACACAAACCGCCGGCGTCATCGGTCTTGATTCCGGGGACATCTATTTAAACATTCTACCGCTCTTCCATATTTTCGGTTTGATCATGGCCCTTTCTTTGATGCAGGTGGCTGGAGAGAATATTATTATATCCAAGTTCGACCCAAAAGAAGTCAATGAGATCATCCAACAAAAGAAGGTATCCATCGTTGCCAACTTCCCTCCGATCCTGAACCAATTACTCGATGAGCAGGAAAAAGGGGGATTTGATCTCTCTTCTTTAAGACATGTGGTTGGTTTGGAGCATCCGGATACCATTGCGCGCTATATCGGCTTGGGTTTTGGTCAATTTTGGTTATGCTACGGGCAAACCGAGACCATGGGCCTGACTTGTTTAAGCCGACACCAAGAGAGGCCTGGCTCGGCCGGCCGGTCGGTTCCCTGGGTGGATATGGCGATCGTTGACGAATTCGACCGTCCTGTAGACCGGGGAAAACCAGGAGAGATCGTCCTGCGCGGTCCTCTGGTTTTTTCCGGTTACTGGAAGGAGGAAGAATTAACACAGATGACTTTCCGAGGTGGCTGGCACCATACCGGGGATCTGGGTCGCCTGGATACCGATGGCTTTCTCTGGTTCATGGGCAGGAAGGCCCAAAAGGAGTTAATTAAATCCGGGGGAGAGAATGTTTACCCCGTGGAAGTGGAGAAGGCCATAATGGAGCATCCGGACGTCGAGGAGGTCTCGGTTATCGGGGTACCGGATCCTAAATTTGGCGAGGGGATCAAGGCTGTTTGTGTCCTGAGGCAGGGGGCCAAAGTGACCGAACAGGAATTGACCGCCTTTGTGGCCTCTAAGATAGCCTCTTATAAAAAACCGAGAATGGTCTGTTTTGTTGACTCCCTGCCCAAGAAGGCCGACAGCTCCATAAACCGGGAAGAGGTTAAGGCCCTCTACGGCCAAAGCTTGGTTTAACCAGATACCTCAGTTCAAAGCATATTCATCAATAAAACAGGTTATTGTAAGGTGGAATATATGGATATAAATGAAGCCGTTAAAAACAGGAGGAGCATAAGAAGATTTCTTCCGGAGAGGGTTCCGGAAGAAACAATCAGGGAACTCATCAGCGATGCTCTTTGGGTTCCATCGTGGGGGAATACGCAGCAGTATGAATTCGTGGTGGCCACCGGTGACGCCCTTGAGCGCTTTAAAAAGGAAAACCGGGAGGCCCTGATGTCCGGGGAAAAACCGGAACCGGATATACCCATGCCGGAAAAATGGCCGGAGACTTTAAAAAAAAGATATGTGGATGTGGGTAAGAGCGTTCTTACATCCCTTTCTATTCCTCGGGAAGATAAAACCGGAAGGATGAATTACTATGGAGACATGTTCTCCCTCTTTAATGCCACTGCCCTTCTCATTGTAGTAGTGGACAAGGAAATCCTTCTTGAATATGCCATGCTGGATGTGGGCATTTTCATACAGACCTTTAAACTGCTGGCTCATGCAAGGGGCCTTGGCACCGTTTCTCTTGCCGCGTCCGTCTCCTATCCGCAAATTATACGCAGGATTTTTAATGTCCCTGAAAACAGAAGGATCATTATTGGAACTGCTCTGGGATGGCCGGATAATGATTCGCCGGTAAACAACTTTGAAAGAAAACGCGATCCAGTCGAGATGTTTGTACGCTGGGTGAGCTGAGGTGCAGCACAACATACTTTTTTTCGAATCATAATCTTCAACTTCCATGATTATCTTTGAGTGAAGGCTTGGTGGTGACATGTTTGATGCTGACAGCAGCTTCCTGAAGTAAGTAATCATCATAAGTGAGGAAAAGTTGATGATTTCAAGCGGTAAAAAATCATCCGATACAGTGACTTAATCACGTTGACATGCAATGTAGATTCTACTATATTGGCCGGTATGGTAAAGCAAGAAATAATCAAAATCATCAGAAACAGCAAGCTTGAGATGGAATCCCATTACGGAGTCCAGCGGCTCGGCTTGTTTGGCTCCTATGTTAAGGAGAAACAGCGCAAGAAGAGTGATATCGATATTCTAGTCGCATTCAACCGTGATATCGACCTTTTCGACTTTTTGGACCTGCGTGAATTTCTCGAAAGCCAGCTCAGTATCAAGGTTGATCTGGTAATGGAGTCCGCTCTGAAGCCTGCCATTGGTAAACGTATCCTGTCCGAGGTCGAATATGTCTAAAGGGCGGGAGATCTCCGATTACCTTGATGATATTATAACTGCTATTGCCGATGCAGACGAGTTCACCCAAGGAATGTCTTACGAAATGTTTGCTGCGGATAAGAAAACTGTCAACGCCGTGATCAGATGCCTCGAAGTCCTTGGTGAAGCAGCCAAACACATTCCGACATCATTTAGAAATAAATATCCCGAATTCCCTGGAGTAAAATGGCCGGAATGCGGGACGTTCTCATCCACGACTACATGGGGGTTGACCTGAAGACCGTCTGGAAGGTTGCACAGGAGCGCCTACTGGAGTTGAAACCCCTGCTCGAAGGACTACAACCGATAAAGAAAGATTAAACGGCATTAACCTGCCGATAATCTGTGTTGTGTCCCCCGATTACTCAAGACTTCAAAGCGTCAAGGAGACTGATCATGCCAGTCCATTGAATGCGCATTTTTTGAAGGGTGATTTTTCGGGTGATCGGAGGTGTATATAGCTTCCTGAAAGCAACAATCAGCATAAGTCAGGAAAAGTTGCTGATTTCGTATGGTAAAGAACATCTGATGGACTATATTCAATGCACTATGGCTACATCAACGTTCAGAGCGAAGAGGGAAAGGGAAGCACTTTTACCCTTTATTTCCCCGTAACAAGGGAAGAATTATCCGCTGAACATGTTGCCGTATCCATTTCCGAATACATGGGGAAAGGCGAATCCATCCTGGTGGTTGATGATGTGAAGGGACAGCGGGATCT
>JAUYEO010000104.1 GCA_030689795.1 Desulfobacterales bacterium
AAAAAAAGATATATGATAAAGGTAAAGTTGTAGCCGGTCTCATAATATTTATAATTATTTTCATGTTTCCTGTCTGGTATAATTTAGGTAAAGCAGCTCCGGTTCCGGAGCCTGTGCTCACGGAGAAGGCCAAGGCCGCAAAAGAGTGTATCGAGCCCAAGGCCTTCATGAAAGCCGAGCACATGCAGATTCTTAATGACTGGAGAGGCTCGGTTGTGCGGGATGAAAACAGAGTTTATATCAGCAGCAAAGACAAAGAATTTGATATGAGCCTGTCCAACACATGCTTGGATTGCCATTCAAATAAGGCCGATTTTTGTGATAAATGTCACAATTACGCATCGGTGAAGCCTTCCTGCTGGGATTGCCATATTGATAAGCCGAAGGAGAATAAGTGATGGAGAACAGCAGAAGAACCTTCCTGAAAATAGCTGGGATTTCAGCACTGGGCCTGAGCGCAAAGCCTGTTTTTAATGCCTTTGCAGTATCCGAAGAACATGGCGGGAAAAAGGAAGCTAAAGTAATTCAAAAAAAAGGCGCTCTTACAGCCAAACGATGGGCAATGGTTATTGATACCACCAAATTTAAATCTGCGAAGGATCTGGAACCGATAATCGAAGCCTGCCATAAGATTCACAATATCCCTGTTTTTGAAAATAAGCGCCATGAAATAAAATGGATTTGGGAAGAAGAATTTAAACACGCTTTTCCCGACCTGGAAAATGAGCACATCAATGACAGGATAAAAAGTTTGCCGTTTCTGGTTCTCTGCAATCAATGTCAGGATGCTCCCTGTGTCAGAGCCTGTCCCACAAAGGCAACCTTTAAGCAGGAAGACGGGATTGTTGCCATGGATTTTCACAGGTGCATCGGTTGCCGCTTCTGCATGGCCGCCTGCCCGTACGGTTCCAGGAGTTTTAATTTCAGGGATCCCCGCCCTTTCATAAAAGAGACAAACAAAAAGTTTCCGACAAGAATGAAAGGGGTTGTCGAAAAATGCAATTTCTGCAGCGAGCTCCTTGCAGAAGGAAAACAGCCTGCCTGTGTTGAAGCATCCGGCGGGGCTCTTGTTTTTGGAGATCTGGATGATCCGGAATCCGAAGTGAGAAAATTGCTGAAGTCTAATTATACAATTCGCCGTAAAACGGCCCTCGGTACCGGGCCTGCTATTTACTACATCGTATGAGGTGGTTATGCTTGAATTAGCACTTAAGGGAAGCAAAAGATATTATGGATGGATGACAGCTCTGCTTGCCGTTATCGGCGTGGGATTCGGCTGTTATTTATGGCAGCTCAGTTTCGGTCTTGGTATTACCGGCATGAGCAGGGACGTTTCGTGGGGATTTTATATTGCCCAGTTTACTTTTCTTGTCGGGGTCGCCGCCTCGGCTGTTATGCTGGTACTGCCTTATTATCTTCATAATTATAAGGCATTTGGAAAGATAACGATTCTGGGGGAATTTCTGGCTGTAGCATCTGTAACCATGTGCCTCCTTTTTATCATTGTGGATCTTGGGCAGCCGATGCGCGCTTTAAATGTAATTTTATATCCGACTCCCAATTCAATCCTTTTCTGGGATATGATTGTATTAAACGGATATCTGTTCCTGAATATAGTGATAGGCTGGCAGGTTCTTGAAGCGGAAAGAAATTCGGTTGCGCCTCCGGCATGGGTTAAACCGCTTATATACCTTTCAATACCGTGGGCGGTCAGTATTCATACTGTAACGGCATTTCTGTATTGCGGTCTTCCGGGCAGAGGCTTCTGGCTTACCGCGATTCTTGCCCCCCGATTCCTTGCCTCGGCGTTTGCTGCGGGCCCTTCTTTTTTAATTCTTTTATGCCTTATTATAAGAAAGCTTACCAAGTTTGATCCGGGAAAAGAACAGATTCAGACTCTTGCCAAGATTGTTACATACGGCATTATTCTTAATGTCTTTTTCCTCCTTTGCGAGGTTTTTGTAGTATTTTACAGCAAAATACCCGAACACATGGATCACATGAAGTATCTATATTTGGGATTGCACGGGCATGGTGTTCTTGTGCCATGGATGTGGACATCAGTTGGGTTGATGCTGACATCTATCATTCTTCTTGTAAATCCAATAACAAGGAAAAACGAATCGGTGCTGGCGGTTGCGTGCCTTTGTGTCTTTTTCGGCACCTGGATCGACAAGGGGCTTGGAATGATCTCGGGAGGATTTGTTCCTTCTCCGCTGCATCATGTAAATGAATATGTTCCGACGCTTCCGGAGATCATAATTACACTTGGCGTATATGCCACGGGATTTTTAGTGTTAACGGCGCTGTTCAAGATGGCAATATCGGTTAAGGAAGAGCTGTCGGCATGATATTTGGATTTGTTTAAGTTTAGATAACCAAACGGAGTTATCTTTGATACGGATAGCCCGTTTGGTTTTGAGTTATGAAACAGGCTTTGTTGAAGCCACCCAGACTCGAAGGTTTGGGTGGCTTTTTTATTTGTCGGGGATGGCGGTTTGAGAAAGCTTCTTGTTATAGACAATTACGATTCCTTTACATACAACCTCGTGCAGATGTTTATGCCGTATGATATTTGCATTAAAGTTCACAGAAACGATTCAATAGATCTTTGTCAGGTTGAAACAATGCTGCCCGACTATATTGTAATCAGCCCCGGCCCGAAAGATCCCGCAAATGCCGGGATATCAACCCTGATTGTAAAAAATTATTATAAAAAAATACCGATTCTGGGAGTCTGCCTTGGCATGCAGTGCATTAATGAAGCTTTTGGCGGGATTACTATCCGGGTGCCTGAACCTGTGCATGGGAAAACAAGTTTTATTGAGCATGACAAAAAGGGAATTTTCAGAGGAATGGCATCTCCCTTCAAGGCGGCGCGATACCATTCGCTTGCGGTAAAATTAAACGGCAATGGTCTTGCGGTTACGGCCCGGACCTCTGATGGGATAATAATGGGTATTTCACATCCTGTTTTTCCCCTTCATGGCGTTCAGTTTCATCCCGAAAGTTTCATGACTGAAAACGGACATGTTCTCATAAATAACTTTTTAAAACAAACGGCTTCCTAAAAAGCAATTCTGCTGTGTTACGCTTCATTCCTCAAGATTTGCGCGCCTTGCATAATGAGTTTTTTACTTTGCCGTCTGAATATTGACTTTAAAACTAAAGTCCGTTTAGAAAGGGTTAATTTAATTGAATTGCTATGGCATTTATAAGGAAAAGATAGTTCTGGCCGAGCCATTTGTTGATTTTGCCGAACGGTTTGCTTCGCTTCCCGGCTCAGTTATACTTATGAGCGGCGGAGAGCTTGATTGTGCGAGATACCATATAGTGGGGGCGCTCCCATGGCTGACTTTTTCAGGCCGTGACCGGAATCTTTCCATTTCCACATCTGAAGGAAACTCTTTTTATAAAGCAAATCCGTTTGATATGCTTCGCTTATTATTGGACAAGTATAAAATGGATGAGCCGTCCCCTGAAATTCCTTTTTGTTCGGGGCTTATGGGATATCTGTCTTACGATCTTAAAGACTCGCTTGAAAAACTGCCGCGCACTTCAATCGATGATATCCGCCTGCCGGATATTTTGTTTTATGCTCCTTCAATCATCGTTGTTCACGATAAAATAAAAGATGAAACCAATCTTTATATTCCGGCCGGCAACTGTAATGCTGGTAATATCCTTGATTCTTTCAGGGAAATTCTGAAAAAAAAACCGGCAAAAGCCGGGAATAATATTTATACAGGAGAATTTAAATCCGGTTTCAGCAAAGAAGCCTATGTGGAAGCTGTAAATAAAATCAGGGAGTACATCAGGGCAGGGGGTGTGTACCAGGTTAACATGTCACAGAGGTTTACGGCTGAATTTTCGGGAGACCCTTTTGAACTTTTCAGAATTTTTTATGAAAAGAATCCGGCCCCTTTTTTTTCATACATTAATGCCGGAAATCATCAGATTATTTCAACTTCGCCTGAGCGGTTTATTCTTCAAAAGGAAAGAAGAGTTGAAACAAGACCGATAAAAGGAACAAGACCAAGAGGTGTCACAGATGCGGAAGATGAAAAACTTAAGATTGATCTTTTAAACAGCAGAAAAGATGACGCCGAGCTTTCAATGATTGTTGATCTTCTGCGTAATGATCTGGGTAAAGTATGCAAGGCCGGATCGGTTAAAGTAGCAGAGCATAAAAGGATAGAAGCTTATCGGAATGTTTATCATCTTGTATCAATTGTAGAAGGAATTCTGGATGACAAGCATAGTTCGGCAGATTTGATAAGAGCCGTTTTCCCGGGCGGGTCGATAACGGGTTGTCCCAAGATCAGGGCAATGGAAATAATAGACGAGTTCGAACCATGCCGTAGGCATATTTATACCGGTTCAATCGGATATATCGGTTTTCATGACACGATGGATTTATCCATAGCGATACGGACGGCTGTTGTTTATAGCGGCAGGATCATTTATTCGGTAGGCGGTGGCATTGTCTTTGATTCGAATCCGGAGGATGAATATGATGAAACCCTTCATAAAGGACGCACCATAATGGAAGCTTTCGGTAAACCTGAAGAAAGACCGGTGAAAAAATCATTTGTATGGCATAACGGTGTCATCAAACCGACTGAGAGCGCATATATTCCCGCAGATGGTGATGGCTTTCTTTGTGGGTATGGTTTTTTTGAAACAATCCGTGTCAGCAAAGGTAAACCGGAGCTCCTTTGCGAACATATAAGGAGATTCGGTAATGCATGGAAAAACCTTTTCAATGATAATCCTCCGGATTTGACCTGGGAGGATATAATCGATCAGGTTATTAGGGAAAATGGGCTTTATAATGAAACAGCCGTCTTGAAGATCATCGCGGCAAAAGGCAACGGAAAAACCGTGTTTAATAATGATTTGTTGGTTATTACAAGGTCTTATGCGCATCGACTGTGTAGAAAAGCTGAACGGGGATTAACCCTTGCCGCATATCCCGAACCGCGTCAGACTCCGCTTGCAGGCTATAAAACCTTGAATTATCTCTATT
>JAUYEO010000105.1 GCA_030689795.1 Desulfobacterales bacterium
TATAGAGAAGATGGTTTGTTTGAGCTGTACAAACAACTTAGGCTTCGATAACATAACTGGCTAATTTGTCAAGAAATTATTTAAAAGCGGAGCCACCGGGTCGTTCATACAGAGCATGAATGGCGGAACAGCCCGCTTTCCGTAACTGGTGAGGTTCAGCAGGAAGCCGTTTCCGATAATCGGCATTGTGCATGTCGGCGCTATTATCCAATCTCACTCATTTTGCCGTAAACCTTTCTCCCCGGCCAACTCCGCGAGCTTCCGCGGCAGAGAATTTCTGGCAAATTATTAATGACAGACACTATTCCCTACGGTCGAAGATTCCCCGTAGCTTGCTGCGGGGAGCTTCAATCCTGGACCCCTTTCTTCCAACAAAATTGGGAGAAGAACCTAGCTTAAAGAAAGATCCCAGTTCCACCTGCCTTCTCTTTTCTTCATCTCAATGCCTGGCGGCAAAGGTTCAGACAGATGGACAAACATGCTGTAACCCGCTTTCCTGAGCTCTTCCTTATTGTCCGTCAAATCAATCTTCCAGTTGGGATATACCCAGAAGTTTGAGCCGTATTCTGTTGCCCAGGCATGCTCGCCTTTAGGGCTTATAAACGGAGAACCGGTCTTAACCTGGTCCGAAAGCACCCTCGATATGGTAAGAGGCCAGTTTCCTGAAATGACAATTCCGAGAGGAAGCGGGCTTTTCTTTATAAAAAGCAGGTAATCATCCCGTCCAAGTTCAGGGCTTACAACCACTCCGGAAAAACCCAGCGATTGCAGAATCTTTACTGCAAGAACATTCGAAATATTGCAAAAGGGCCCCGCCCATATATTAAGGCCTTTCATGACATCAAAAAGCGCTGTCTGCCAGGGGGCATTTAAAACAAAGTTGCGGCACCCTTTTTCAACGGCAATATCGATACATGCCCTTACCCGCTTTTCTTCATCAGGCCATATCACCGGCGGAAGCCACCACCACGGGGAATTATCACCGATCTTTTCCATCTGATCGGGATCTTTAATGTCAAGCCACAAACCCCCCTTTTTGCCTTTATCCGTCTTTTCGTAATTCCTGTGAACATAAACTTCATGGACAGTCAGTTTACCATTATATCTCTTCGGCAATTGCTCCGTGAAGGGCAATACCGGCAGATCTGAAAGAGGTGATATTTTTATCTCACCTTCAAGTTCCGACATCATTTCATCAAGCGTTTTTTCACGCCTGTCAGTAAGAAACACAAGAGCCCCGGTTCCGGAATTTTTCCCCGAAAGCGGTTTTACGTACAGCCGCCCTTTTCTGGGAACATATTTTCCCACGCGCAGAGTGCCGGAAGCCCCCTCGTCCTCGTACCCGATGCGAAGAAGATCTCCCTGCAAAAGCTCTTCACTTGGCACAAGATAGGGGTTCTGCCCCGGCCCCTGAATTTTTCCGATAAGAAGCCCCGACCCTGTCTGGCCGTCCGCACTTACCGGATTCCATGGTCTCTGGGGAAGAAAATTATAATGGGTGCCTTTTCTGCCAAGAGCCCATTCAAGAAGTTCCAGAGCATTCTTTTTACACGCCGGATCATTTCCCTGGTCTCTTAAGATTTTGTATGCGCTGACGGTATAATAAACATAGTGAGGGCCTTTTTTGCGCCCTTCGATTTTCCAGGCGCTTATTTCGGGAAGAGGCAATAAAACCCTTGACAGAACATCGAGACCGAGATCCATGCACGAAAAGAACCTGCCGGTTCTGCCGCCCTGGGTGTAAAGCCGCCTGCAAGGCTGCACACATCTTCCGCGCAGGCCGCTTTTTCCGCCGAAATAACTGCTCCAGTAACATCTTCCGGAAACTCCGTAGCAAAGCGCGCCATGAACAAAAACCTCAAGAGAAAGGTTTTCCGGGCACGCGGCAGCAAGGTCTTTTATTTCATCAATTGAAAGCTCTCTTGGTATAACAACCCTGTTTACGCCAAGCTTCTCCTTTACCAGTTTCAATGCGGAAGGAAATGATACATTGGCAAGCGTGGAAAGATGTAGTTCACCGGAAAAACCGGTTTGCTTCACAAGATCGATAAGAGCAAGATCCTGGATAATGAGGCCGTCCGGTTTAACAAGCCTTTCAAGCTGCTCTACAAGATTCCCGGCAGAAGAAAGGTCTTCCTGCTTTAAAAGAGAATTTATGGCTACGAAAACCTGAACTCCTTTTTCATGGGCAAGTTGAGTAAGAGGCGCAAGCTCTTCAACTGTAAAGTTTTTTGCCTCCATGCGGGCGGAATAAACCTTAAGGCCGCAATAGACCGCATCCGCACCGGCTGCTATCGCCGAAAGAAAAGAAGCTTTGTTTCCGGCAGGAGCAAGTATCTGGGGCCGCTTTATGGTTTCAGGTTTCTGGTTTATGGTTTCTGGTCTCTGCCGAAGGCCCGCCTTCTTTGTGGCGGGGTTTATGGTTTATGGTCTCTGGTTTATGGTTTGTTGATAGTGATTCGTCATTCGTTGATCGTAGTTTGTTATTCGATTCACGATCCACTGTCCACGATTAACGATCTTTTTCTTGAACCCTTGACTCCTTGAACCCTCGAACCCTTTTACTTTTAAGAAATTCCGCAACATCAAATGTCAGGCTCAAAAGCGCAGGTATCAGAAATATAGTAAAAACAGTAGAAACAAGCAGGCCTCCGGCAAATACGCTTCCAAGCCCTCTGTAAAATTCGGAGCCTGCTCCCGGAGCAAAAATAAGCGGGAGCAATCCGAATATTGTCGTCATGCTGCTCATGTATATCGGACGAATACGCGTCCTGACCGATTCGACTATCGCATCCGTTGCCGCCATTCCCGAATCTCTCATGTTATTTAAAGACTGGTGAACAATTAAAATGGCATTGTTCACAACTACACCCACAAGTATGACGAAGCCGAGCATCGTTATTATATCAAGCGACTGGGTAATAAGAAAAGCATTGACCAGAAAAAGCGCTATAAAGCCTCCTACTGCGCCGAGAGGCACGCTGAACATAATAATAAGAGGATAGAAAAAGTTTTCAAACAGGGCTGCCATGAGCAGGTAACATATCACAACTGCCAGAATGAAGTTCCAGAAAAGCGCCTTTCTGGTGCGGGTAAGATCATCCGCCGTTCCTCCGAGATTGATGGTGTAGAGGCTTGAAAGCTGTCCCGATGCCTTGATAGGCCCGACGATCTTCTCCCTGACTATATCCATCGCGGCTTCAAGAGGCATATCCTTCGGCGGGATAATCTGAATGGTGATAGCCCTCTCGGAATCTATATGGTTGATCTGTGTCGGCCCCTCTTCAAGACTTACATCGGCAACAGAGCCTAAAGTCACCTTTCTCCCTGATGGCGATAATAGAGGCAGACTCTCCATATCCTGGATCCGTCCGATCATGTCCGGCCGGTTTTTTACTACAAGATCGATCTCATCCCCGTAAAGCCTGTAATTGCTTGCGACTACTCCGTCAACCATGGAACCTACAGTCAATCCGAGATCCGATGTCGTTATGCCGAGGCGGGTCATCCGGTCACGGTTCGGAACCACCTGGATCTCCAGATTTCCGAGATCAAGACCCGGAATCGGGCGTATCTGGGCTCCGGGAATCATCTGTGCGGCTGCGCCGAAGATCTGCCTCCCCATGTTTATGAGATAGCCGAGGTCAGGACCCTTTATTTCGACTTCGATCGAGCGTCCTGTTCCGATATCCCTTGAGAAAACACTTGGCTGCTGGACAATTGCGATCATTCCGGGAATTTTACGAAGCACGCCATATACATACGGAAGCAGCTCTCTTGTTCTTTCCTGGAATTTGGAAATAACTCCCATGAAAACCTGCTGTCCCCATGCCACATAAAAAAAATTCTTTACCGGAGGGAGATTGAGCTTTTCTGCCGTTTCACTCTTCTTATCATGCTCGATAAGAGGCAGAATATCCTTTTCAACCGTTTTAGCTATACCCTCAAGCTCCCCTAAATTGTATCCGGGCGGCGGAAGAAGAATCCCGAAAAGCATCTCCTGGTTCCCCTCGGGAAGATATTCCGTTTTCGGAAGAAGAAGAATCGATATTCCCAGGGATAAAATGACCATTACTGCAGTAGTAATTATCTTGGCGGAAACACTTCCGCATATCCAGCGGACATATTGCGTGGAAGCATCAACAAATTTTCCGGCAAAAGCTGAAAGGCTCCATTTTGTTTCCCGCAGATTCACCTTCGGTTTTATTTCACCAAGCATCATGGCGGAAAGACAGGGGATGACGGTAATCGAAACAATCATGCTGAGTAAAACCGAACCGCTTATCGCAATGGCAATATCCCGGAAAAGCTGGCCTGCCTCCTCCTCGACAAAAACGATCGGCAGAAAAACTGCAACTGTTGTCAGGGTGCTCGCAAGAACCGCGCCCCAGACCTCAACGGTTCCGTCGTAGGCCGCCTGAACGCGCCCTTTCCCCATCTCCCTGTGCCGGAATATATTCTCAAAAACCACTATCGCGTTGTCAACCAGCATACCGACCGCAAAACTTATGCCGGCCAGGCTTACAACGTTTATATTGCGCCCCATGAGCGTCATGATGATAAATGTTCCTATGGCGCTGATCGGTATTGCAACAGCAACGATAAAGGTGCTGGCAAAATTTCTCAGAAACAGTATAAGAATGATGACAGCAAGGCTGCCTCCGAGATATATATTGTCCTTAACCAGCTTGATTGCGCTGTAAATGTAATTTGTTTCATCGTAAACTTGTTCAACTTTCAGTTTTCTGTCTTTCAATATGCCGCTGTTCAGTTCCGCCAGAGCCTCCCTGATTCTGTTCATAACGACAAGGACATTGGTTCCCGGCTCTCTTACGGCATTCATGACTATGGTGGTTGTGCCTTCATGTCTTACAACCACCTGTTTTTCCGTGTGCCCCAGGGATACTTTCGCGACATCTCCTACAGTAACAGGAGCCCCGTTTATCCTCTTGATAATAACTCTTCCGACATCTTCTTCGCTCTTATATTCCCCGATGGTTCTTGCTATGTAGCGTCTCTTGCCTTCGTCAAAATCTCCGGCGCTGACATTCTTGTTTTCAATATCAAGAGCACGAACAAGCTCCGGAATCGTTACATTTCTTGAAGCAAGGGCTTCAGGATCGATAATAACCTGAAGCTCCCTTTCCTGCCCGCCGTAAATGTTGACCGAAGCGACTCCCGGTATCCTTTCAAGCCGGGGCTTTACATGCTTGTCAAAATAATCATATTCCTGGGAAAGCACACCCTTGTAATCTTCAAGCGAACTTACCACCATCCATGCAATCGCATTTTCGCGCCTCCCGCCTGATTTGATAAGCGGCTTTTCAACATCGGCAGGATATTTTTTCACCTGGTCAAGTTTGTTTGATACCCTTAAAAGCGCCTCGTCTGTATCTGTGCCTATCTCGAACTTGAGATTAATATATCCTGACCCGTCCTGGCTTTCACTTTTCAGGTCAACGAGGCCTTCAAGGTTTTTCAGTTCCTCCTCCTGGGCGTCGATCACTTCTCTTTCTATCTCAAGGGGGCTCGCCCCGCGCCACCTTGTCTCCACGGAAATTTCCGGAAGGTCCACATTTGGGGTAAGCTGGATCGGGATCCTGTAAAGTGAAATCAATCCGAATAATACTATGAGTATGACTCCGACCGTCACGGTAACGGGTTTTTTGATTGAAATATCGACAAGTTTCATTCAGTCACCATAACAGGCTGCCCTGGTCTTAACCGTTCATTACCGCGTATTACAACTTTATCACCGGGCTTCAGATCCCCTTCAACAGCCGCATTTCCGTCGTAATATCCAAGAACTTTTACCATGACAGAAAGCGCTTTCCCGTCTCTTACCGTAAAAACAATCTTGTTATCACCTGCCGGAACTACTGCATCTTTTTGCACAAGAAGCGCATTTTTACCGCCGTCAAGGGAAAAAAGCGCGGTCGCTTCCATCCCGCTTTTTATCTTCAAACCGGGATTGGGGATGAATATCCTGACCGGATAGGTTCTTGAACCTGTATCGCCGCTGGGAAGAACCGACTGCACTTTTCCCGCAAACTGCCTTCCGGGGAGGCTTTTTATGAAAACCTTCACATCGCTTTTGGATGAAAGCAGAACCGCGTATCTCTCAGGCACGTCAACACTAATTTTTATCCGGCTGAGATCGACAAGAGTCACCACAGGCCCTCCGGCATTAACCCATTCGCCGACCTCTATATGCTCCTTTGCGACAAAACCGGAAATCGGCGCAAAAACCTGTTTGCGCTTAAGCTCATACAAAAGGCTTTCGATATCCGCTTCGCTCCTTTTAAGCTCCTGGATAAGCGCATTGTAATTATAAAGAACCTCGTCGTACTTATTCGAAGCTATGCTGTTTGATTCTTTAAGCTTCGTAAAACGCACAAGCTCTTTTTCAGCAAAGAGAAGACTCTCCTTAATCTTTTCTCTCTGGGCTCTTGCTCCTTTAATCCTGAGATCCACCTCCTCGGAGCCCAATTTTACAATCAATTGCCCCTTTTTCACAAAATCGCCTTCTTTTGCCGGAAAATGTTCCACAATTCCCGAAACCTCGGAAGCAACCATGCTTTCGGCTGCCGCTTCTGCTGTTCCGATAAGAGATACCTGCTCGGAAACCGTTTTCATTTCAACTGCTGAAACCCTGACCGGAGTAATCTGCTGGTCAGGCTTTTTGCCTTCATTTCCGGGAGCTCCTGCCAGGGATTCTGAAATAAAGGCCGGGTTCAAAACAGTCAAAAAGAGCGTTACAACAGCCGGGAAGAAAAATCTGCAACAAACCTTGGACATGTATCACCTCATTATAAGACTTAACAAAAAGCCGTTAAAACCGGGCATAACCAGGAAAAGTATGAATTTTATCAAAACATTGGAGCCAATTGCAAAAGTCCTAAAAAGAGAAGAATTTGTCATTCCCGCGAAAGTGGGAATTCAGTCTTTTCAATATGTTGCAAAAATTTCTGGATTCCCGTTTGCACGGGAATGACGACTTTTGCAATTGGCTCGCTCAATTTATATTTACAAATCGAACTCGTCAAGTATTTAGCTAAAAAGCGACCCATTATTCCCTTGCCCATGCAATATCCCGGTGATATATGTAAAAAAACTACGATCCTGAAGAATCCAGGCAGAGAAAGGATATAAATATGAAAATAGCGGTCAGCGGCAAAGGCGGGGTCGGCAAAACAACATTTTCGGCGCTTTTGATACGCGCATTAAGCAAAGAGGGTAAACATGTGCTTGCAATCGATGCTGATCCTGATGCAAATTTAGCGGCGGCCGTCGGGATAACCGGGGCGGATAAAATAATCCCCATTTCAGAAATGAAAGATCTTATTTTTGAAAGAACAGAGGCAAAACCCGGAACAATAGGCGGTTTTTTCAAGCTGAACCCGAAGGTGGATGACCTTCCCGAAGCCCTTTCGGTAAAATTTGAAAACATAAAACTGATGAGGCTCGGGGGAGTAAAAAAAGGCGGATCAGGCTGCATCTGCCCTGAAAGCACGTTATTAAAGGCCCTTGTAACCCATATCGTCCTTTCCCGGGATGAGGTTGTTGTCATGGACATGGAAGCAGGTATCGAGCACCTCGGGAGAGCTACGGCACAGGCCGTGGATAAACTTTTCATAGTCGTTGAACCGGGCCGCCGCAGTATCGAAACCGCGGAGCATATAAAAAAGCTTGCCTCTGAAATCGGGCTGAAAAATCTCTCTCTTGTCGGCAATAAAATCCGGGGAAGTAAAGACATTGAATTTCTGAAAAATAATCTTCCGGGCTTTACTTTTTCATGTTTTATACCATATGAAGACGCTCTTATCGAGGCCGACCTGAATGGAATTTCTCCTTTCGACGTAAAATCCAATGCCGTGGCGGAAATCAGTAAAGTAATCGCCGGCTTGGCCGGAAAATGAAAAGAAGAGATTTTCGCAGACAAAAATATCCGAAGAGCCGGGAAGAAGCAGGCAGAGTCAGGCCGAAGGCGGACGGCGGCCTGAAAAAGGTCTTTGAAGAAATCGGAGTTCCGGAAAAGGCGGAATTTACACCGGATCCTTTTCAGTTAAAAGCTCTCGAAGCAATCGATATGGCCGACTGTCTTGTTACCGCCCCGACCGGCGCGGGAAAAACATGGATCGCGGAGCAGGCAATAGCCAAAATCCATAAAAAGGGCGGCAGGTCATGGTATGCCTCACCTCTAAAAGCTCTTTCCAATTCAAAATACCACGAATTTTCGGCGATTTTCGGCGCACAAAATGTTGGAATACTGACCGGGGACAGGAAGGAGAACCCGGATGCCCCGATAATAGTCGGAACAACGGAAATATTGCGAAATCAGCTTTACGATGCCATGCATCATGGCGTGACCTTATCAACCGATTTTGTCATCCTCGATGAAGCCCATTTTCTGGGTGACGAGGAGAGAGGCGTGGTATGGGAAGAGACCATGATATATCTCCCTGCAAGAATTCCTCTCCTGATGCTATCGGCCACAATCGGAAATGCAGATCAGATTGCAGCCTGGCTTTTATCGATACGTAAAAAAGAGTGCGTCGTGATTGCGGAATTTAAAAGGCCGGTTCCGCTCTTCCCTCTTTTTCTTCACCCTTCAGGAACTCTTCTGCCGCTTCTATCCGAATCCCGGTCAAAAGAAAAAGCGCAGCTTTCAAAAAAGATAGGAGATCTTTTGAAAAACAGGAAAGCAGGCAGCCTCTCCTCCCGGAATCTTCCGCCTTTCGGCGAAATACTGGCGGTTCTCAAAAAATACCATCTCCTTCCGGCAATATTTTTTCTGAAGTCACGCGCCGATTGCAACGCATCCATTGATCTTTGCAGAAATCACAGCATTTCGGATTCCAGAAGAAAAGACCTTAAAACAAGATTAGACGAGCTTGAAAAAAGCGCTCCTTACATATCTTTACACCGCCAGATGGAAAAGCTTGAAAATTATGCGGTAGCCTCGCACCACAGCGGACAGCTTCCCTCATGGAAGCTTTTAATAGAAACTCTCATGACCGAAGGTCTTCTTGACGCTGTATTCGCTACATCAACGGTTGCGGCGGGCGTCAACTTTCCGGCCAGAACAGTTGCTTTTCTCAATTCCGATCGTTACAACGGCAGGGAGTTTTTGCCTCTTTCATCAACGGAATTTCACCAGATGACCGGAAGAGCCGGAAGAAGGGGTATGGATAAAATCGGTTTTGCAGTTGCGATAC
>JAUYEO010000106.1 GCA_030689795.1 Desulfobacterales bacterium
GTAAAAAGTCCAAATATGCTCTCTTAATGAGCTTTTTGGGGATTTTTAAATGACTTCGCTAAATCACAAGAACTCGGGCTAAAGCCCTCAAACAGCTTGTGATTTTTAACGCTCAGTTCTTTAAAAATCTATTTCCCAAAAATCTCAAATCCGTTCGCATATGACTTTTTACGAGTCTATCCTTTATATGATTAGTTTTAAAATTTCCCCCGATTTCCGGATGCTTAAAATTTTTAAGCTCAATTACTGTTTGCTGTAAAAACCTTAAGCATGCGGACATCTTCAAACGGATATCGCCTTAATAAAAACCTCCAGGCGTCTTTCGACACCTGGAGGCATATCCAATCAACCAACTGACTTAACTGATAAATTAAGGAATGATTTTGATGTAATCTTTCTTGAATACACTCCATTCATTCTTTGCCGGGTCATACTTTGAGTTTACAAAGCAGAACCAGTTCTTATCATCCTGTCCCGGATAGTCAGCCTGATAGTAGAATCCGGGATAACGGGTTTCTTTACGGAACTGGATATGGCGCAGGTGAGCTTCAACTGTCCATATACGATGATAAATTTCCCATGCTCTCATAAGCTCATGGAGATCACCGGCACCCAGTTTCTCGCAGTCTACGCGCATTGTTGCCAGAAGATCCATAACGATCTCGAGGCTCTTGCTGCTTGTCTGATAGTATGTAGCGGTTCCGGCGCCATATTCATGCGTGGCCTTCATGAGTCTTAAGGCCATTCCGGAAGGTTTAACGTAGTTCGGGTTGATATCAACAGCCGTGGTATAGTTGCAATTGTCAAGATATGTTCTTACCGGCTTGTAAATAAGGTCAACCAGTTCTGTTGAGCTCTGTTTGATGGCCGGTTTGAAATCGGCATGATCGCGTACGAATTTTGCCATTTCTTTTGCCACCTGACGGCCTTCGGCATGCGAACCTGAAGAGAACTTGTGACCTGAGCATCCGACACCGTCGCCTGATGTAAAGAGGCCGACAACTGTTGTCATGCGGTTGTAAACTTTTCCGCCATCGCCCCATTTGTAAGCAGCAGGCACCCAGTCATAGTCCGGACCCGATACCCACATGCCGCAGCAGCCTGAATGTGATCCAAGCAGATACGGTTCTGTAGGCATAACTTCGGAATTTTTCTTTTCAGGTTCGCAGTCCTGAGCACACCACAGGTTTGCCTGGCCGCATGTCATATCAAGGAAGTCTTCCCATGCTTCAGACTCAAGATGTTTGAGTTCTTGCTTGTTCATGGTCTTTCCGAGTACGGCAAGAGCCGTAACCGTATCCATCATGATCGGACCGCGTCCGGCCTTCATTTCATTCAGCATGAGGTGGTTACGCAGACAGGTAGGTGTCACTGCAGCAGTTCCATAAGGAGCATATTTCTGGAGTTCTGCTTTTGCTGCGTCGCTTGACGCAAAGTCTTCACCAAGACCGTTTAATGTTTTGGCCTTGAAGAGAAGGAACCATGCGCCGACCGGGCCGTATCCGTCTTTAAAACGTGCCGGCGTGAAACGGTTTTCCATCATTGAAAGTTCTGCGCCGACTTTCATACACATTGTGTATGTCGAGCCTGCATTCCATACCGGATACCATGCGCGGCCTTTGCCTTCACCAACGCTTCTCGGCATGTAAATGTTGACTGCTCCGCCGCAGGCAACCATCATGGTCTTGCATTTGATGATGTAAACCTTGTTTTCACGTACCGAGAAACCGACAGCTCCGGCAATCTGGTTCGGCTTGTTGGCATCAAGAAGCAGTTCAACAATAAAGCAGCGCTCAATGATGTTTTCCATGCCAAGAGCAAGCTTTGCAGCTTCGGCAACGATTCTCTTGTATGATTCGCCGTTGATCATTATCTGCCATTTACCGGTGCGGACCGGCTCTGCTCCCTTTTTCAATGAGCCTAAAGCGAGGCCTTTTTTACCGTCAAGGGTCTTGCCATCTGCTGCTTTTTTCCAGATCGGAAGCCCCCATTCCTCAAAAAGATGAACCGAATCATCGACGTGACAACCAAGGTCGAAAATAAGGTCTTCACGAACAAGGCCCATAAGGTCGTTGCGGACCATTTTGACATAGTCTTCAGGGCTGTTTTTTCCAACGTAGGTATTGATAGCTGAAAGTCCCTGAGCGACAGCGCCGCTTCTCTCCATTGCGGCCTTGTCACAAAGCAGTATTTTTGCATCCGGCGCCCATTTCTTTATTTCGAAAGCGGTTCCGCAGGCAGCCATACCGCCACCCACAATAAGAATATCGACTTCGCGCTCTTCAACTGCCGGATCTCTGACGGCCTTTGTTTCACCCAAAGGTTTATTAGGTAATGCCATATTAAATCCTCCTTAAGAAATTTTATTCATAATTAATCTTTTTCCAATTGGACTTGCTCAAACCAAACCCGCTTAAATCTTAGGTCTCGGAAGTACGAATCCATCGGCCTCTTCTGTTGAAAGCAGGCCGCTATTCAGGTCCTTTCCTTTGAGATTCAAGTAAGCATTAGCCTGACCTTCAGGAGTTGTCCGAATGGGGAACTTAAAGCGTTTAATAAGGCCATTCCTGAACTTGCAGGTCCACAGAACATCTTCGGAACTCATCAGCGGCACTATGCTGCTTCCAAGAGGTACAAAGTCAGAGTAACCACGCACTTCAATTGCCTGGGTGGGGCATATTTTTACACATGAAAAGCACTCCCAGCACTGATCGGGCTCCTGATTGTAAGCCTTCATAGCAGTCGTATCAAGAACCATAAGGTCATTGGGACAAATGTACATACAAGCCGTTTTGTCCCCACCTTTGCAACCGTCACATTTTTCAGCAATTACAAAAGATGGCATCTATTATCCCTCCTAATGTTGTTTGTATTAAATTCATTTTCCTAACCATCGACTCGTGTTCTGTGAATCTATTCTAAGTTGTAAGCACCCCCCTTCATAACCCGGGCCAGCTAAAACAAAGCCCTCTAATATTTTTCCTTTTCTCTATAGCCTGTCAATAAACAGGGCTTGAAGCTTTTTTCTTTTAAATCAGCATGTTAACCTAACTATTCTATCAAGGTTCAGTAATATCATCCAATATTTTTATTGTCAAGGACTTTTGATGGTGAAAAATCAGAATATATAAATATTTACAGGGCTATATATATCACAACAAATTGTTTGCATCCTGAAATGACCCACTATATATTGTGGTATAGAAAGAAACCTTTCCCATAAATCTGATTTCGGTAATTTTTTTGCTTCTTGCTTTACCAAATTGTTCAAACCATATAAAATGCTTTTACATAATAAAAGCGGAAAGTCTGCTATCTCCTGTTTACAAAATATTAACAAGAAAGAATATCAAATAATGGAAGAAAATTTTATACCGCTCTCACCGGATGACAAATTTCGTTTCTCATGCACAAGCCGCCTCTCGTGCTTCAATGAATGCTGCCGTGATCTTAATCAGTACTTAACCCCTTATGACATACTGAGGCTTAAGAAAAGTCTCGGAATATCTTCCGGCATGTTTTTAAAAACATATACATCTCATCATACCGGACCTGAAACAGGCTTGCCGGTAATAACATTAAAAACGGATTCTGCTTCCGGATCAATATGCCCTTTTGTAACGCCATCCGGATGTAAAGTTTACAAAGACCGGCCTTCATCATGCCGGACATATCCTCTTGCGAGGCTTGTTTCACGCAACAGGGAATCAGGAAGACTTTCGGAATATTATATGATGATAAAAGAAACGCACTGCCTTGGTTTCAATAACGGTAAAGAACAGACGGTGCGCGAATGGATAATAAAAGAGGATATCGAACCATACAACAGAATGAACGATATGCTCATGGAGATATTAAGCCTGAAAAATCAGATAATTCCAGGTGAACTGGATATAAAATCCGGATATCTGTTCCGGATGGCGTTGTATGATCTCGATGCATTCAGATCACACCTCTTTTTAAATGAAATTGAACCGGATGATTTCAATGAAGAGGACATAAATGCAGCAGAACAGGATGACACAGCGCTTTTAAGAGTCGCTTTCTCATGGGTTAAGCAAAATCTATTTTTAAGAACCTCCTTTAATAAAATCTAATCAAGGAGCTTTATCTTTCATGAAAACAGAAAATAAAGTTGCACTGGTGCTTGGTTCAATAAATGGAATCGGCAAAGGTATCGGCCTTGCGCTTGCAAAAGAGGGCATTTTTGTTGCCCTGAATTATTTCGACAGGGAAGAGATGCTCGATGAATTACAGCAGGATTTTTCAAAACTCGGCACTTCTTATTTAATAATAAGAACCAACCTTCTTAAAACGGAAAAAATTCAGGAACTGGTTGAAAACGTTATCAGGCATTTCGGACGCCTTGATATTCTGATAAACAATATTGAACGGGGGGGATGGCCGGTTGTGCATGGACCATATACATGCGATCAGTGGGATCTTGAAATATCAACAACACTTCGCGCAAAGCAATGGGTATTTGAATGCTCACTTCCGTATCTTAAGGCTTCCGGAGACGGTATAGTAATCAACATCTCTTCCATAGCCGGTATGGTCGGAAGATCGGGCCCCGTGAGTTATATTTTCAATGAAGGATACTCGGCCGCAAACCGCGGCATCTCGCTTTTGACCGAAACATGGGCGAGAATCGGAGCTCCTGAAGTCCGGGTTAATGAAATCATGACAGGCATTATCGAAACAAGGCACGGCGAAAAGACAAGAGGGTGGGGGTTGCTGACGGATGTTCAGAAAGAAGCTATCATAGACCACACTCTTGTTAAAAGAACAGGAACCATAGACGATGTTGTAAAGGCTGTGTGTTTTTTGATAAAGGACGCCCCCTTCATGACAGGAAGCGTCCTCAGATTAGACGGAGGCTACGTACTTGGCGGAGAGAAAGTTTCTCCGATGCCTGAAGGCGTATTATGAGAGAGCTTTGAATATCTTCCATTCGGGTTTGGCAGGGGTAATGGGCGTTGGCATTTCGGAAGAAATTTTTAAGGCAACATATCAACGCCCCCAGATTGTCAACAAAGAGAGACAGGCAGAGACGAAATCATGGCTTCGTGGGCGTATATCCACTGGGGCTGCCCGGATTTCATGGGAGCGGATATGCTGCCGTTGGCGGAGTCTGAACCGCATTCTTGCGGAATGCCAAAGCCCATTACCCCTGCCAAACCCTTTAATCAAATGTTATGCAAAGCTCTCATTATAAAACCGGCCGGCTTTTATTCAACCTTCATAAAGCACGGCGAGTATTGTCGCGTTCCCCTTTTTCGCCGCAATAAGATGAGGAGTGGTGGAAAGATAATAAACGCTGTCTCCCGGTTCAAGCTCAAATAAATCGGCTCCGATCTTTAAAGCGACCAGGCCCTCAAGAACATAAATAAACTCTTCACCGTCATGCACAGACATATCATCTTCGGGATTTTCCTCAAGCCTTACTATCAAGGCCTCCATGTGGCGGCCTTTAACTTCAGGGGCAAGGCTCATATATGTATAAACCTGCTTTTCCCCTTTATGAGACGTCGATCTTGATATCTTCATCCGTTCATTTTTCCGGGTAACCGAGTAAAGCTTGTCTCCAACACCTGAAACAATTCTGCCGAATGCGCTGTCAAGAGCTTTGGAAAGTTTAATTACCGTGCCGAGTTGAGGCTGAACTTTATTTTCCTCCATATTCGAAAGGAGTTCTAAGTCAAACCCGGTCAGCTTTGACAGTTCATCAAGGGAAAGACCTTTCTCTTCCCTGATGTTTTTAATTCTTATTCCTATTTCATCCAGCTCTTTCGGCGCTGCCGCTGCAATATCTCCGATCAGTTCTTTAAAATAATCGACGCTTCGTTCTTGTTTCTGTTTTATTTCTCCCATTTTTTTCTCCCATGGATTTTAAATAATCTCCATTGTTTGATGCTCTCGTAAAAAGTCATATGCGAACGGATTTGAGATTTTTGGGGAATAGATTTTTAAGGAACTGAGCGTTAAAAATCACAAGCTGTTTGAGGGCGTTAGCCCGAGTTCTTGTGATTTAGCGAAGTGACTTAAAA
>JAUYEO010000107.1 GCA_030689795.1 Desulfobacterales bacterium
CTGCCGAAGGCCCGCCAATCTTTATGGCGGGAACCCTCGAACCCTTTATTTCTTCTTATGCCTGTCGCCTTCCCTTTTTCTGAAAACCAATTGTACGGGAGTCTTATCAAGTCCGGCGCCCTCCCTGATTCGATTGATAAGATACCTCTTGTAAGAAAAATGGACTGAATCAGGATAATTCACAAAGCATAAGAAGGTCGGAGGCTTAACTGAAACCTGGGTAGCATAGTAAAATTTAAGCCTTTTCCCTTTGTAAAGCGACGGCTCTGTTTTACTGACGGCAGCTTCCAGAACTCTGTTCAGCTCTCCGGTTCCGATGCGAAACCCGTACTGTCCATAAACCTCTTCAACCAGGTTAAAGATTTTTGCAACCCCGAGCCCGGTCTTTGCCGAAATCGCCATGACGGGCGCAAAGTTTAAAAATTTGGCGTCGTATCTGATCTGATCAATAAATTTTTTCTTTGTTTTATCACCCTTCTCGACGGTATCCCACTTGTTTAATAGAAAGATACAACCGCATCCGCGCTCGTAAGCATATCCGGCAATGCTTATATCCTGCTCAGTTATCCCTTCGGAAGCGTCGATGATGATGAGAGCCACATCGCACCTGTCAAGGCTTTTTAAGGCTTTAATAATTGAAAACTTTTCAATCTTCTCCGACACCTTGCTTTTTCGTCTGATGCCAGCTGTGTCAATAATAAGGTATGGCTTTCCTTTTATCTCGCAAAGAGAGTCGACCGCATCACGTGTTGTGCCCGGTATTTCGCTAACTATGTGGCGGTCTTTGCCGAGAATGCGGTTTATAAGCGAGGATTTTCCCGCATTTGGCCTTCCGATAACGGCAATCTTTGTAATCTCCTGCGTTTCGCCCGGAGCAGAGCAGGGAATCCTGTTTACAAGATCATCAAGGAAATCTGGAACTCCGTAACCGTGCTCTGACGATACCGGATAAGGCTTTTCGATGCCGAGAGAATAAAAATCATAAAGATTGACCTCTTTTTCATCTCCATCGATCTTGTTGACAACGTAAAAAACAGGCTTTTCGACCGATCTGAGCAATTTAATGATATCAGAATCAAACGGGGATACACCGCCTTTTCCGTCCAGCATCATGATAATTGCATCGGCATCATCGATGGACTGCTTTACCTGGAAACGGACTTTCGAGGTCATGTCGTCTTCGTCGCCGCCCGCAAAACCGCCGGTATCGACAAGTGTGAATTCAACATCGTTCCAGACGGCATCCCGGTATATCGAATCCCTTGTCACACCGGGAAAATTATCGACAATAGCATCTTTGGTCCGGGTGACCCGGTTAAAGAAAGTCGATTTGCCTACATTCGGTCTGCCAACAATAGCTACGACAGGTTTCATTTTATAACGTACTCATATAATTGAGATAATTGGTTCATATAATGTACGTGTAGCATGGATTGAATATTACGGCAAGTATTTGTTTCGTTTGATAGAAAAGAAGGAATGCGCCCGCTGTTTCGGTTCAAATTAAATATGATGGACTCGTAAAAAGGCATCACACAAAGATCACGGAGAACATAAAGAAAAACCTGAATGTTTTCAATAGACCATTCTTCGTGCCTTTGTGTCTTAGTGGCAAAAACTGACTTTTGGTGCAAATATACGATATTTTCGAGATTGTTGTTAAATATACTTGACATTATTCTATATATATTATATTTTGTTAAATATATTAAACAAATGGTATGATATTATGAAGCATCTGGGCAAAGTAATTCGTGAGCAAAGAAAGCGTTATAAAATTTCACAGGCAGAGCTTGCTGGAAAAACCGGCATCAGCCGAACTTCGCTCAGTCTGCTTGAAACCGGCGTTATAACTGATATCGGAATCCGGAAGGTGATACGGATACTTGATTATCTAGGATTCGAACTGGCTGTTCGCCCGGCAGGAGCGCCCCCTACCCTCGATGAGCTGCGTGAAGAGCGGGAAGCCGAAAAGAGGCGTTCATGAAAAATTCTCTGGCTGTCTGGACAGCAGGAAATAAATCCGGCATTCTCGAACAGGAGGAGGAATATGTTTTTAATTACCTTGCAGATACGTCTGACCGGCATTCAGTATCCCTGACAATGCCGGTGCGTCTTAAAAGCTGGACGCATAAAGCCCTGCATCCTGTCTTTCAGATGAATCTGCCTGAAGGGGCGTTGTTAACCACTATTAAAAATGCGCTTGCAAAGATTGCCCGTGTCGATGAACTGACATTGCTGCGTGTCGTGGGTGCGAACCAGATCGGCCGCAACCGGTTTGCCCTGCGGGAAGAAAAATCCCCTGCTTTTAAAACATCACCGGAGTCTCTTGAAGACCTTCTTTGCTATCCCGATACAGGAGAGCTTTTTAACGAGTTGATGCAAAAGTATGCAATGAATTCCGGTGTTTCAGGAATCCAGCCGAAGGTGATGCTTGACGCGAAAGACCGCGCCACCGTTCATTCATCATCTTATATTGTCAAGTCATGGGGTGAGGATTATCCCTCTCTCGCCGCAAACGAATATTTCTGTATGAAAGTGGTGCAGAGGACGGGTCTTCCGGTTCCCGAATTTTATCTTTCAGAGAATGGAAGACTGTTTGTCATGAAACGGTTTGACATAACGGATACGGGAGAATACGTGGGATTTGAGGATATGTGCGCTTTGCAGGGACTCGGCACGGAAGACAAGTACACCGGCAGTTATGAACGCATGGTTAAAACAATCAATGACTATGTGTCCCCCCAATACCGCCAGATTGCACGTGAACAGTTTTTTGCAGTATTGACGCTTTCAGTAATGCTGCGTAACGGCGACGCCCATCTGAAGAATTTCGGCGTGCTCTATGCGGATCCGACAGAGGGAGAGACAAAGCTTGCTCCGGTGTATGATATCGTTACAACAACTGCATATATCGGCAAGGATGTTCCGGCACTGACTATTGGCGGCACAAAAAAATGGTGGGACAGAAAGATGCTTGAAAAGTTCGGCGTAGCGCATTGCGGCCTTTCCGTCTCCCGGATTGCCGGGATAATAAGTAAATCAGGTGATGCTGTTTTGAATATAAAACCGGAACTTAAACGGTATATAAAAGATCATCCTGAATTTTCTTCGGTCGGAGGGAATATGCTCAAAGCATGGGATGCCGGGGTGAAATTTTTATGACTACGGAAGGGTTCTGTATTTCCAGCGCAAGGGCGCAAATCTCACCAGAAGAAACAAAATCCGGTTAATGCAGAATCTGGCTTAAAAAGAGTTTCGTTCTGTCGTGCTGCGGGTTATCGAAAAACTGGTGAGGGGTGTTTTCTTCAACGATCTGGCCGAAATCCATGAACATGACCCTGTGCGCTACACTTTTGGCAAAACCCATTTCATGGGAGACAACGATCATTGTCATGCCTTCTTCGGCAAGGTTTATCATGACATCCAGAACCTCTTTGACCATTTCAGGATCAAGAGCCGAGGTCGGCTCATCAAAGAGCATGACTTTCGGCTTCATGCAGAGGCTCCGGGCAATCGCAACCCTCTGCTGCTGGCCTCCCGAAAGCTGCCCCGGATATTTGTTCGCCTGTTCCGCAATATGCACTTTTTCAAGATAATGCATTGCCGTTTCTTCCGCTTCTTTTTTTGGTACTTTTCTGACCCATATCGGGCCAAGCGAGAGATTTTCTATGATTGTGAGGTGGGGGAAAAGGTTGAAATGCTGAAATACCATTCCGACCTCTTCGCGTATTTTTTCGATGTTCTTGAGATTATTTGTAAGTTCAGTTCCGTCAACTGTTATTTTACCCTTCTGGTGTTCCTCGAGGCGGTTGATACAGCGGATAAGAGTGGATTTCCCAGATCCTGAAGGTCCGCAGATAACTATGCGTTCGCCCTTGTAAACGATAAGATTAATATCCCTTAAAACATGAAAGTCGCCAAACCACTTATTCATGTCAATAATTTCAATAATCTTCTCTTCTGAAGACCGCTTTATGCTGTTAGTTTCTGCTTCGCTGCTCATAAATCTTTCTATCCTTTATTATTTATTGCCCCTTTATCGATTATTTGGCAAAAAGGGGGCAAGGATTCAAGGGTTCGAGGGTTCAGGTGTTTTTTCTTAAACTCTTACGATCTTTACCTTCACTGGAATCCCCGAACCCTTGACCCCTTGAACCCTTATATATAATCATCAATTCTTTTGAATATGATCTATAAAAAATATTTGAGGCCATGTTTTCTATTATTACGAGTGCAGTTCCCTCTCAAGCCTGCGGCTGTAATTGGACATCGTATAGCAGCAGACGAAATAAATCAAAGCCACAAAAATATAGGCTTCCGAGCTGAATCCCATCCATGCCGGATCTGCAAGTGTTGTCCTTGTGGTCTTTAAAATCTCATAAAGAGCAATTATAACAACCAGCGATGTATCCTTGAATGCCGATATCAGTATACCGACTGTGGGCGGAATAACGATCTTCAAGGCCTGGGGCAGAATGATCAGCCGCATCTTCTGGAGATAGTTCAGCCCCAATGATTCCGCCGCCTCATATTGTCCTCTTGTTATTGCCTGAAGCCCTCCCCGGACGACCTCAGCTATGTATGCTGCCGTGAACATGATTATTGCAGCCTGCGCCCTGAT
>JAUYEO010000116.1 GCA_030689795.1 Desulfobacterales bacterium
AAATATAGAAAACAAGTTGACATGTATGGTAAGAAATCCCTTCTTTACGATTATGAATATCATAAAATGCGGCAAAAAAAATATCTATCATTGGAAAAAATTGAAAGCAATAATAGAATTTGAAGGTAAACACCTTTAATATAATCCTGTATCTCTTGCTAAAGATATTACTTGGTGTTAATGAAATTATGTCATTGTGACGATTTTTTACGAGTGCATCATAATTTATTTTACTCCTGAAAGGTGAGTTTTATGCTTAACTTTGTTTTTAAAAAGGAACGGCAGGTAGAGCTTTTGCTTTATGAATATCTCGATACTTTCAAGCTGAGTCAGGAAAGCTTCTCTAAGGCGATAAACTCCTGCATTCTGAACGATACCAAATGTGAAGATTTCGATTTTTATATAAAGCAGACTCACAAGCAGGAGAATAAAACAAGCGATATCAGTGACGAGATAAATAATATCATGTACGGAAAAGCTCTGATTCCCGATTCCCGCGGCGATATAATGCAGCTTCTCGGCGAGATAGATACCATTCCAAGACTCTTCAAGGATATTCTTTACATGATTCAGACTCAAAGGATGAGCATGCCGGTTTTTCTTGTACCTGAAATAAAGGAACATATCAAAATCAGCATGGAATGCTGCGAGCTTCTGATAAGGCAGACCATTGCCCTATTTACAAACACGGGAGGAATCCGGGCATTGCTCGGAAGCATAGACACAAACGAAAGCCACTGCGATAATATTGAGCGGAGAGTAACCGCCGCTATTTTTGATTCGCAGATAGATCCTTTTCAGAAGATTCAACTCAAGGAGCTTGTTGAAAAAATCGGAAATATTTCCGACAAGGCAGAGAGCGTATCCAAGCTGATAAATATATTAAGTCTCAAGAGGCGTGTATGATGTACCCTCTTCTCGGCGGAATATTCATGGGCTGGTCGCTTGGATCAAACGATGCCGCCAATGTATTCGGCACCGCCGTCTCTTCCCGGATGATAAGGTTCCGGACCGCTGCCTTACTTGCATCTTTCTTTGTCATTCTGGGAGCAGTTATATCGGGACGCGCGGGAATTGAGACGCTTCAGGGGTTGACCAGTTTTGGAATAGAAGAAGCTGTGATATCTTCTGTGGCGGCCGCAATTACGGTAACGATAATGACGGTTTTTGGCCTGCCGGTTTCAACATCCCAGGCGGTTGTCGGGTCGATCATCGGAATAGGCATATTAAATGGGCAGCTTAATTATGACGGAATGGGTAAGGTTGTTGCGTGCTGGTTCGGAACTCCAATCGGGGCGGCGGCGGTATCGATGCTTCTCTACAAGTTTTTTGCTTATATTTATAACAGGCGGAAGTTCAGCATATTCGAATCGGATATTGTTATACGTGTAGGGATGATCGTTGCCGGTTCTTACGGGGCTTACGCGCTTGGCGCTAATAATGTCGCCAATGTTACCGCTGTTTTTGTCGGTGCAGGACTGATCAGCGTGTTTAATGCCGCTCTGATCGGAGGGGTAAGCATAGCTCTCGGTATTCTCACTTACAGCAGGCCGGTCATGGAGACGGTAGGCAAGAAACTTGTGAGGCTCGATCCTTTTTCGGCGCTCATCGTTGTCCTTTCTCTTGGCATAACGGTACACTTTTTTACTGTGCTTGGCGTGCCGGTTTCAACATCCCAGGGAATTATTGGAGGAGTACTGGGGGTCGGGCTTCTGAAAGGCGTTGATACCATCAGCCGCAAGACTCTTTACCATATCTTTATCGGGTGGTTTTTAACTCCTTTTATCGCCTGTCTTTTTTCTATTGTCATAAATTATGTAATCCACCTTCAGTATATTCCTCACCAATGACGGCTTCGTAAAAAGTCATACAAAATTTATCCTTGCTATAAACGACGGATTATGGATATTAAGTATCCATCTCGAATAACAATTTGGAAAAATGGATAGAAAGTATGCAAGCGCACGATTATTTATCGGGCGCCGGGTTAATTATCATCAAGTATTTCACGATAATATAAATTGCAGTTTTTATGGCACTCTCTTTGCTTAAATAATAGTATATGTTTAAAAAAATAATTAACAGCAAATTCTGGACGGGAGTTCCTCCCTGGGTTTTTATAGGCGCTGTCATGGTGCTGTTTCCTATTTTTGCGTTCATGACGATGCAGAACATTAACCGGGCGAGTCTGCACAATACCCGCCTTCTGCTTGAAAAGGGCGCCGCTCTCATCAGGTCGTTCGAGGCAGGCACAAGAACCGGCATGTCCGGAAACTTCATGGGAAGCTTTCACCTTCAGAGGCTTTTAAGCGAAACCGCGATGCAGCCCGATATAGTCTATCTTCTTGTCACGGACGCCGAAGGGACTATCGTTGCCCACAACCAACCTGATCATGTCGGCGAAACCTATGAAACCGGTATGGATTTAAAAGAGATCTTTGCGGCAAAGGATGTGCAGTGGCGTGTTGTTACAATCTCTGATGACATAAAAATATTTGAAGTCTACAGAAGATTCGCCCCTGTCGGAGGAATGCACCGCGGAGATATGATGCGAAGATGGTTCAATCCGGGGTGCAATATTGAAAACCCCAGGCAGGCGGATCTTATAATATTTGTCGGTCTTGATATGTCCGCCGTTGAAGAAGCAAGACTTGCCGATATGAAACATTCGGTCGTTATGGGGATTGTGCTGCTTCTTATCGGTTTTGCCGGTGTCGTTCTGCTCTTTATGACTCAGAGCTACAGAAACGCAAAAGCCTCTCTTTCGCGCATAAAGGCTTTTTCGGATCATCTTGTAGAAAACATGCCTATAGGCCTTATCGCGGTGGACAATAACAGAAGAATTGCATTATTAAATCATGTCGCGGGATCAATCCTCTCCATTTCTCTTTCGGATATTTCCGGAAAAGCGGCGGAAGAGATTCTTCCCCCGGCTTTGTGGAACCTTATCTCCGGTCTGGAAGATCAGGAAGGAGTCATTGAAAAGGAGATTGAGTGCATATTGAACGACGGAAAGGCCGTGCCTCTTGAAGCAAGCGCAACAGCGCTGAAGGATGAAAAAGGCAATTTTCTCGGTTATGTAATTCTCTTTAAGGATTTAAGCGAAGTCCGCTCGCTTCGCAGGGAAGTCGCAAGAAGTCAGCGCCTCGCATCCCTCGGCAGCCTGGCAGCAGGTGTTGCGCATGAAATAAGAAATCCCTTAAGCTCCATTAAGGGGTTTGCCGTCTATTTCAGGGAAAGGCAGGAGAAAGAGGAGGAGAAAAAGATTGCAGGGATCATGATACAGGAAGTGGACAGGCTGAACAGGGTCGTAAGCCAGCTGGTTGAGCTTGCAAGGCCGGTTTCTGTTTCAAAAAAGCCTGTTTCACTCCGCACCGTCATTGAAAATTCCCTAAAGCTTCTGGAAAGGGATGCCTCGGAAAAGAAAATTGAAATAAAGACCATATTCATGCCGGAGGATCTTCAAATCGCAATTGACGGGGACAGGATTAATCAGGTTCTTTTAAACCTTTATCTTAATGCCATTGAATCCATGGAAAAGGGCGGCAGGCTTTCAGTTGAGCTTTCGGAAGGAGAGAAAGGGGCAATTATAAAGGTTTCAGATACAGGCTCGGGTGTCGGCGAAAAGGATCTTCCCCATGTTTTTGATCCGTATTTTACGACAAAGACTACCGGAACAGGTCTCGGGCTTGCCATAGTCCACAATATAATAGAAGCGCATGACGGCAAAATTACGGTTGAAAGCCGGCCCGGAGAAGGGACAGCCTTTACGCTCTTTTTGCCCGGCGCAAGGCAGGGATAATATCCGGATGAAGCAAAAAAACAGAATACTTGTTGTCGACGACGATACCGCGCACCGCACAATGCTTCACGCGCTTATAGGCGGATGGGGATATGAAATCTCCGAGGCGGACGACGGGTCGACCGCTGTTGACGAGGTGAGAAAAAGACCTTACGATCTTGTTTTGATGGATGTGAGGATGCTGAAGGTATCCGGAACAGAAGCGCTCAGGGAGATCAAGTCGTTCAATCCCGCGGTTCCGGTTATAATCATGACCGCATATTCTTCGGTTGAATCTGCAGTTTCGGCGATAAAAGATGGCGCCTACGACTATCTTACAAAACCGCTCGACTTCGACAAGCTGAAGCTCTCCCTTGAAAGAGCCATGGAGCATATCCAGCTTAAGGAAGAGAACCGCCTTCTCAAGGAAAACCTGGGGATCAGTTTTGACAGGCGGAATATGATCGGGCGAAGTCCCGCAATGGTAAAGCTGCTTGAAACGGTTGCCCTTGTTGCTCCGTCCGAAGCCACAGTGCTTATTACAGGCGAATCAGGAACCGGCAAGGAGCTGATTGCAGGCGCGATCCATTTCAACAGCGCCAGAAAAGACGGGCCTTTTGTGAAAATAAACTGCGCTGCGATTACGGATACCCTTCTTGAATCGGAACTGTTCGGCCATGAAAAGGGCTCTTTTACCGGGGCGGACAGAAGGAAAGAGGGGCGCTTTCTCCAGGCAAACGGAGGCAGCATTCTGCTCGATGAGATCAGCGAAATGCCTCCTGCAATGCAGGTAAAGCTTCTGCGGGTGCTCCAGGAACGTGAGATAACACGTGTCGGAGGCGAAAATGCCGTAAAAACGGATGTAAGGGTTATTGCCGCGACAAACAGGGATCTTAAAGAGATGGTCGCGTCCGGAGCTTTTCGCGAAGATCTTTATTACCGGTTGAATGTTGTGAGCCTGAATACTCCTCCGTTAAGGGAGAGAAAGGAAGACATTCCTCTTTTTGCGCAAAACTTCCTTGATATGTTTGCGGAAAAAAACCGGAAAAAGATAAAGGGATTTACTCCTGCGGCTATGGACGGAATTATAAAATACGGCTGGCCGGGAAACGTGCGGGAACTGATGAATGCGGTTGAAAGGGCGGTTGTGCTTGCCCGGCCGGATTATTCGGATTATATTGACGAGAAAGACCTTCCGGCAATTCAGCGGGAGCTGCCGGAAAGCGTGAGCCCTCAGCCGGAAGAGACCTGGAACATGCCTCTTGAGGAAGTTGAAAAGGCCACGATATTAAAAACCCTCGAATCCTTAAAAGGGAATAAAAGCGAAACAGCCCGGAGGCTTGGTATAACGAGAAGAACCCTTCATAAGAAACTGAAAAAATACGGGGTAATGCCCTGAAATATCCATCTGCTCCCATTTCATTGGGATGACGCTTATTATGGAACAGAATAAATTGTCTGATCCACCCGACATAAGCTTCTTCAGTCCTGATTGAACCGAAACAGCTTCAATTTTTATTTATGCTGATTGCTCTTTTCCAAATCTTCGAAAGCAGGGAACGAAATCAATTGCAATTGATCCTTTATTCCGCTCAGGGGGTTTTATCTTGACTTCGAATAGCTTTTTTCTCCAGCGACCACCACAATGCATTCGGCCTCTATGTTGCCGGCGTTTTGCGCTCGATGCGGTATGGATGGATCAAAGTGGATGGCATCCCCTGTGTCAAGACGGATAATTTCTTCCCCATAAACCAGTTCGATGGCCCCTTTTAAAACCAGAATGAATTCTTCTCCCGGATGATCAAACAGCGCCTTTATTTTTTTTTTAACCGGAGGATGTTTCATAATAAACGCTTCAATAAGATAAAGGAGCTGAGGCTTTTTAAACGCATAATAGGTAAAGCCGATATCAGATCCACGGCGAACCACCTGCCTGCGTTTATTGCTTCTGGTTACGGTATATTTTTGTTCTGTGGTTGATCCACTTTCCTCAAAAAAAAGGCTGATGGGGACTTCCAAACCCTGCGCAATTTTTGCCAGGGTGGCAATGGGAGGAGAGGAACGATTCGTTTCCAGACGGGACAGCATTCCTCTGGAAATTCCGATTTTTCTCCCCAGTTGTTCGAGTGTCATCCCCTTTGTTTTGCGGATCTGTCGAATTCTTTCTGCAATTTGTCTTTCAATCATCTATGGTTCCCTTTTTGAATCAGACCGGCATGGATTTGACTTTGAGCGTCCGATCATCCTTTTTTGTCTCAAGATGAAGCATAATGAAAAAAAATCTGTTGTCAACAAATAGAATTGTCCAATAATAAAAAAAATCTTGACATCAGGATAATAGTTTACCATAATGCAACTAATTACGTTTAATTAAATTATTTTCGACTTCGAAATTCCGGAAGTCAAAAATCTAACGGAAAAAATACAAGGGTAAAATCATGCGTTCGGATATTTTGAAAAAAAACATCGAAACTCTCCCTCACCGCGCACTTCTGATGTCGGCCGGCGTGTGCCGGCAGGACATTGAATCCGGCAAGCCTTTCATCGGCGTGGCCAACAGCTTCAACACTCTGATCCCCGGCCACATCCACCTCGACGAGCTGACCCGTGAGGTCTGCCGGGGAATCCGCGATGCCGGCGGCGTGCCCTTCCAATGGGGGGTACCCGGCGTTTGTGACGGGATTGCCATGTTCGTGGAGATGCGTTTGAGCCTTCCCAGCCGGGAGCACATTGCCGACAACATCGAGATAATGATGCTTTCCCACTCTCTTGATGGATGGGTCGGCGTGACAAACTGCGACAAGATCACCCCCGGCATGTTAATGGCCGCAGCCCGCCTGGACCTGCCCGCGCTGATCCTCACCGGCGGGCCCATGAAGGCCAATGTCGTGGCCGGCCAAAAGTGCCACCCGATTGTCGGCTTCGGCATCGTCGGCCGTGTCAAGGCCGGCAAAATGACCGCCTCCCAGGCAGAACAATTGCTGCCCGACATGGTATGCGGAGCCGGGGCCTGCGTGGGATTGTACACGGCCAACACCATGGCCGTGGTCACCGAGGTCCTGGGGATGTCGCTTACCCGTTGCGCCACCACCATCGCCTTGGACCCGAAAAAAAAGCAACAGGCCTACGAATCCGGCCTCCGGATCGTCGAACTGGTCAAGTCAGATGTCCGGCCCCGGAGTATCATGACCCGGGCCGCCTTTGAAAATGCGATCCGTGTGGATATGTCCATGGGCGGCTCGACCAACACCGTCCTGCACATTCCTGCCATCGCGCGGGAGGCCGGCATAGATATCGGAGTGGACGAGTTCGACCGGATTTCCAGGCAAACGCCCAACCTCTGTTCGATCATTCCGTCCGGACCTTACGAGATGGCCGATATCGATGCTGCCGGCGGCATTCCAGCGGTTTTGCAGCGCTTGCAGCCCATGCTCACGGACAATCCGACGGTTACCGGAAAGTCCATCATCCAGGTGGCGGCAGAGGCGACAGTAAAGGATCCGGAGGTCATCCGCAGCCTGGACCGCCCCTTTCACGCTGAAGGTGGTATTGCCGTGCTCAAGGGCAACATCGCCTCAAGCGCCGTGGTCAAGCAGACCGCGATTGCTCCCGACATGCTCATTTGCACGGGCCCGGCCAGGGTTTTTTATACGGAAGAGGCCCTTTTGGATGCCATTTCAGCCGGCAAGATCGCCGAAGGCGACGTGGTGGTGCTTCCCTTCCAGGGCCCGGCCGGCGGACCCGGCATGCCGGAAATGCTCACCCCCACCGATGCCATCAAGGGCGCCGGCTTCATCCGGGTGGCCCTGATCACCGACGGCCGCTTTTCAGGGGCTACCAGCGGGCTGAGCATCGGCCACGTGGAAATGGAGGCTTACAACGGCGGAGCCATTGCCGCCATCCGCGATGGTGATATCATCGACATCGACGTTACGGCCCGTAAACTGGACGTTCGGCTCACACCGGCGCAGATCCGTGACCGCCTGTCCGCCGTGAAGGTCCCGGAACGAAAACTGCCCCGTATGCTCGGTTCTTTTCGCAAGGCTTATACTGGAATCAACTGCTATGGCAAGCAGGCCTGAAAATCATCAACCCATATATCAAAGAGGAGGAGAAACATCATGCACAGATCAATCACCGCACTTCTGGTCGTCATCTGCCTGACGGCCCTGACCGGCATTGCCGCTGCCGAGACACAGATCAACATCGCCACCGTCACCAACCCGAGCCTTGTTCACACTAAGGCCGCCGTCTGGTTCAAGGAATACGTGGAAAAAGCCCTGCCGGGAAAATACGTAGTCAATGTTCACCATTCCGCGGCCCTGGGCAGCGAGACACAGGTGTTGCAACAGATCCAGTTGGGCACCACCCAGATGTCGGTGTGCACCACCGGCCCTATCGAGGCCTTCGTTCCCGAGATCAAGGCCCTGGAAATGCCTTTTCTCCTGCCCTCCTACGAGATGGCCGACAAGGTCCTCGACGGGGCCATCGGACAGGAACTGGGCAAGAAATTTGAGAAATCCGGGTTGTTTGCCATTGCTTATCTGGACAACGGCTTTCGCAACGTCACCAATTCCAAGCGCCCGGTAAAAACACCCGATGACCTCAAGGCTTTGAAAATCCGCACCATGGAGGCCCCCACCCACCTTGCCATCTGGCGGGCCATCGGGGCCAACCCCACCCCCATGGCCTGGCCCATCTTCACCCAGCTTCAGCAGGGGGTGATCGACGGCCAGGAAAATCCGATCGCCGTGATTCACGCCGCCAAGCTTTTCGAGGCCGGGCAAAAATATCTGACCCTGACCCGGCACGTCTATTCGGCCCTGGTCTTTGTGGCCAACAAGGCCTTCATCGACAGCCTGCCCGCGGACGAGCGCAAGGTCGTTTTGGACTGCGCCCGCAAGGCGGCGCTCCAGGGCCGCGGATTCATCCGGGACAACGAGGCCAAACAGCTGGCTGAACTTAAAGCCGCCGGCATGCAGGTGGAAGAAAATCCGGACCTGGCCGCTTTCCGCAAGGCTACGGCCCCGGTGATCGAAACCGCCTCCGGCGAAACGAAAAAGCTGGTGGACCAGATCCGGCAAACAATAAAATAAAAGGTTTACGGTTAACAGTTTGCGGTTTTGGTAATGCCGAAGGTTTTTTTCAAACCAAACGTTTCAACCGTGAACCGTGAACTGTTAACCGGAACCAGTGGCTCAGGCATTCGTTTTTTGAGGAGACTAAGGTATGTCGGTACTTGAAAGCGCCAGCAAGGCAATCAACGCCTTTGTGGAAAAAATTCTGTTTGTCATCGGAACAGTGATTTGCATCATCTTGTTCGCCCAGGTCGTCTTTCGCTATGCCGGAGCATCTCTCGGCTGGTCCGAGGAGGTGAGCCGCCACCTGCTCGTTGCCATCACTTTTTTGGGCGGAACGGTCGCCTACAAGCGGGCCAGCTTCATCGGCCTGCAGGGCTTCGGCCATCGCCTGGGGCCGGTTGTCCAACGAATCATCGTGGTGGGACTGCAGGTGTTGACCCTGGCCCTTTTTGCCCTGATCGCCTTGTTCGGGGCTATTTACACGATCAAGGCCGGAGAACACACCTCATCGTCGCTCCAGATTCCCATGGCCATCCCCTTTGCCGTGATCCCCATCGCAGGGGTTATTTTCGTTATCCATGTGCTGGCCGACATGGCCCGAATCCTGAGTCAAAAATCTAAAGGAGGCCGAAATCCATGATAGTTGCCTTTCTTTTTGCCTGCCTTTTTGCGCTTATCGCCCTGGGGCTGCCCATCGCCCTGTCCATCGGGTTGCCGGCCATCGGCCTGATGCTCACCCCAGGGATTTTTCCCGCTGGAGTCCCGCTCTTAGCCCTGGGCCAGACGATCATCCAACTCCTCTTTGCCGGGGTGGATTCGTTTGACCTGCTCGCCATTCCCCTGTTCATGCTGGCCGGCGCGATCATGGAAACAGGGGGGATATCCCGCCAGCTCATCGATTTTTCCGACAGCCTTGTCGGTTGGGTCCACGGAGGTCTGGCCTGCGCCGTTGTGGTGGCCTCGATGTTTTTTGCAGGCATTTCCGGGTCTGCGGCCGCTGACACGGCTGCTCTTGGCGCCATCGCCATTCCGGCGATGATCCGCCAGGGCTATCCACCGGCTTTTTCCGCGGCCCTTGTAGCCGCAGGCGGTTCCATCGGCGTGATCATACCGCCGTCCATCCCCATGGTAATCTTCGGCTTTTTGACCAACGTGTCCATCGCCAAGCTCTTTGCCGGAGGGATGATGGTGGGGGTTCTTTTCGGGTTAAGCTTCATGGCCGTATCGATCTGGAAATCCTGGCGCCATGGGTACGGCACCCGCCACCCCTTTTCTCTCAGGCAGGTAGGAATCGCCATCAGAGAGGCGATCTGGGCCCTGGGAGCGCCGGTGATCGTGCTGGGCGGGATTCTATCCGGCATCGTCACCGTCACCGAGGCAGCGGCCCTGGCCGTTTTCTACGGGTTGATTGTGGCCATGGCCATCAATAAAAAACTCAAATGGAAGGAGATGCCGGGCCTGATTATCCGCTCTCAGACCGTAGCCGCAATGATCCTGTTCATCATCGCCATGGCCAAAGTGTTTACATGGCTGGTGGCGATGCAGCAGACCACCCAGTTGGTGCAAAACGCCTTCAACGCCATGGCCCTCCCGCCCTGGGGCCTCCTCCTGCTTGTCATGGCAGGACTTCTCGTTTTGGGATGCGTGATGGAGACCACCGCGGCCTTAATCCTGCTTGTGCCGGTGCTGGCCGTGTTGTCGCCCCAGATGGGGGTGGACCCGGTCCAGTTCGGCGTGCTGATGGTGGTCAACCTGGCCATCGGCATGCTCACCCCGCCGGTGGGCATCTGCCTTTTTGTCAGTTGCGGCATTTCCGGCCTGCCCCTGGGCCAGGTGGGCCGGGCCGTGATGCCCCTGGTGGCCGTGGCCATCGCCGCACTGTTGATCTCCTGTTTCTGGCCGCCGCTGACTCTGTGGCTGCCGTCGTTGATCTATCGCTGATGAAACCTGCGCAATTTATTCCAGCGCCGGCGCCCGGTTTAACAAATATGTGAGTAACACCAGCGTCATCACAAAAACGAGGAATAAGAGAATATGGACACGTTCACTCCCCGGCATATAGCCGATCTGTCAGCCATCGTCGCTTCGGACCGATTCTCCACCGGGCAGTCCAATCGTGAGCTTCACCGCCACGATATATCCTTTCATCAGGGAACGCTTCCCGCCGGAATCATCTGGCCTCTCACAACCGATGAGGTGTCCCGCATTTTATCTTGGGCATACGCCAACGATATCCCTGTCACACCCTGGGGGGCCGGCACCAGCACCGAGGGCAACCCGGTGCCCACCCGGGGCGGACTCGTGGTAGATCTGACCCTCATGAATAACATCCTGGAAATCCGTCCCCAGGATCTTCAGGCCGATGTGGAACCCGGTGTCCTGCGCAAAGAACTGAACCGGCAGGCCGGCAAGCATGGGCTCTTTTTCCCGCCGGACCCCGGGGCCGATGCCACCATCGGCGGCATGATCGCCAACAACGCATCCGGAGTGCAGACCGTAAAATACGGGGCCACCAAGGATTACATCATGCGCCTGACGGTTGTGCTGCCCCAGGGCGGAATCATCCATACGGGCTGCAAGGCGCCAAAATCCTCATCCGGCTATGATCTGA
>JAUYEO010000136.1 GCA_030689795.1 Desulfobacterales bacterium
TCCACCTTTCAAACTGTTGATATTTGCGCCGCCCGTAAACCATAATCCCTTCGCTGCGGAAAATGATAAAGGCGACCAGAATCAGCGCGTAGAAAACGATGCGCAGGGTTCCGAATTCCCGCAAAAGCTCTGAGATAGGAACCAGGATCAGGCAACCCAGCACCGGTCCGATAAGGGTCCCTCCTCCTCCAATCACCGTAGCGGCAATGGGTAAAATTGAAAAATCGAGCGCAAACTGAGAAATTCCGGACCACATATAGATATGCACAAGACATGCGCCGCCCAGACACCCCATGGCCGAAGCGATATATACGGCCATGGCTTTATAAAAGGTAACATTCATGCCGGAGGCGCGGATCGCCTGGTCGTTGTCCTTGACACCGCGCAGAACAAGGCCGATATCGGTGTTAACCAGCCTCCTGACACCAAACAGGAGCAAGAGCAAAACACCTATGATAAAGTACTGTTCTGCCCAGCGGTTGGCGAAACTGTCGATGCCTGTAATACCGTCGGTTCCGCCGAGAATATTCAGCGCTTCGATCAGCCGCGCCACAAAAAGGGGATACATGAGACTCACAATGGCAAAGTATACACCCCTTAACGGCAGGCAGGGCAAAAGCAGCAGCGTGCAGATGCCGCCTCCCGCGAGGGCGGCCAGCGGAACGGTCGCCCAGGGAGGCAGGCCCAGAGTTGTATTCATTATGGCAGCCATATAACCGCCGACACCGACAAAAAAAGCCCCTCCCAGTGAAACCAGTCCGACGAAATGGGCCAGGAAGTCGAAGCTGAGCGCCAAAAGGGCGTAGATGCAGGTGATGGTGATGACGCGCTGCCAGTACATGTCGGGCAGCAGCAGCGGCAGGGCCAGCATCCCTGAAATCAGTACCAGTCGCGGCAAGATAAGATAGGACAACTCCCTGATGGACATCAGGGCATAGATACCGTCTGAGCGCACCTTGATGCCCCGGTCGATTCGTTCCTTGCGGCGCTGGGTGTTATTTCCCATTTAGACTCTCTCCTCCAGTTCTTTCTGCTGCCCGAAGAGCCCCGATGGTCTGAGGATGAGTGTTAGTATGATTGCCAGCAGCGCCACCACCGTCTGGTAATGAGCGCCCAGATATACGACGGTCAGAATCTGGGCAAAACCGATCAGGAAAGCAGCCAGCACGGCGCCCATCCAGCTGCCAAGGCCCCCTACGATGCAAACGGCAACCGCCAGAATCAGGATGTTATAGCCGGCTTCCACGACAATGTTACCCAGCGGAAGCAGCAAAACAGCGGCCAAAGCCGCCAGCATGGAGCCGAAACCCATGGCCACAACCGCTATCAGATCGGAATCGATACCCAGCATCAGGGCCGCCCGTTCATCCTGTGCCATTCCGCGCATGGCAAGACCGATACGCGTGTATTTGGTGAAGAGCCACAGCAGCCCAACCACGGCAACTCCGATGCCGACCACCAAAAGACGCTGGTAATCCACCGATACTCCGGCAATCTCGGTGCTCCCCTCGATGAAGGCGGGCAAGGTATAGGTCAGACCCTTAAAACCGCCCCATCTGAATCCTTCCAAAATCGCCAGACCTATGGCATAGGAGGCTATGATTTCCGAAATCTCCATGCCCCGGACACGAATGAGCACAAACCGGTAAATCAAAGCGCCTATGATTGCGGTTGCAATCAGCGCCAGAATAATACTGAGCAGGTAGTTCAACCCCATCAAATTCAGAAAGCTCCAGGTGATGAACCCGCTGACCACATACAAGGCGCCGTGGGCGAAATTGGGCAGGCGGCTTACGCCGAAAACCATTGCAAATCCAATCGCATAAAGCGCAAGCGTAACACTGTTTATGGTTCCGTAGATCAAAATATCCATAGAAGATTATGTTTATAGTTTCTGGTTTGTTGTTTCTGGTTACTGGAACCCCTGAACCCTTGACCCCTTGAACCGAAACAGCGAGCGCATTCCTCGCTGCTTTCAGCGGGGTAGCGAGCAAATTAAAAATAGACGCTATTCCCTACGGTCGAAGATTCCCCGTAGCCTGCTGCGGGGAATCTTCAATCCTTACAGAATTATTTTCCCGTCTTCATCCACGGAGGCAATTGGATACTGCCCGTCGCAATGCTTTTGGGATAGACCACTACACGCTTTTTATTCTGCCACTGCAGAATACTTCCTACCGCGCCTTCCTTGGGATCCGTGGAAGGAATTACCTGGTGGGTTTTGGGATCGAAACGGAGCCTTCCGTAAACCCCCATGACATCCGTCTTTTCAAGCTCTGCTATCACCTTGTCTGAATCCAGGCTGCCCGCGCGTTCAATGGCATCCCGCAACACATATACCGCCATGTAACTGCTGGATGAGCCAAGGCCCTCCGGCTCAATGCCCCACTTCTTGGCGTAGGCGTTGAAAAACTTCATGGTCCACGGGGTAGCCTCTGAGGGGGCGTTGCCGGCATTGACCACATTACAGAGAGCGAATTCACCTTTACCGTCCGTGGCTTTCCAGAAGCCGGGTTGCTCCGCCGCAGCCAGAGTCGACCCGAACGGCAGTGCGGGGATTTTCATTTCATACCACTGTTTCAGCAAAATGGCGCTTTCCGGCATATCCATCCAGATATTGATAATTTGCTAGTCTGTCTTTTTGGCTTTGAGCAGTCCCATGGAAATATCCGTGGCGCCCGTGGGGTAAATCTC
>JAUYEO010000137.1 GCA_030689795.1 Desulfobacterales bacterium
TTTACGTGTTCTGGCAGAACGCCTTGAAATGGCAGAGTGTGGTCCGATGCCAATCAGCATTGCATTTGCGGCCGTATGACCCAGTGGCGATCTGTCAAAGCCAAAAAGTTACTTTCGGCACTTATTTCTATCGGATGGACAATCAAGCGTCAGTCCGGCTCACACCGTACATTATCTCGTCCGGAATACCAGGATTTTGTATTTGCCTTTCATGATGGAGAAGAAATTGGACCCCGCATGCTTATCAGAATAGCGAAGCATACTGGTTTGACGCCAAATGATTTATAATGTTACCCTGACAACTTCCTGAACTACACAAATCATCAACCTCGATGTAAATGCTTGACTTCAAGCAGAAATCAATGGCAGATTATACAGACATAAAACTAAAAATCTGTGTCTTATGAGGATCAATCTAAACGTTATGCTTACCGTCCGTGAGAAGCGGATTTGTATGGATGTGAACGATCCTGAAAACATCCGGGTCATTGATATTCCTTCAGATCTTTACTCCGTCTTGAAGGATACCATTGCTCCCAGGGAGATTCGATCATGATGAAGGAACCTGATCGCCTCGAGCGAAAGATCGCGTTAATCAGCCGGGCCGTTGTCTTCAAAGGGATTTCCGAGAGTGCACAGAAAGACTTCGCCAATCTGGCTGTTTCAGTACGCTATGCCAAAAAAGAAATTGTGTTTCAATCTCATGAGCCATGTTCTGCTTTTATCCTTGTTGAGCAAGGTTTGATTCGTGTTTCCAGGTACTCTGCCCTGGGCAAAAAGCTCACATATCTGCTGGCAGGACCGGGTGAGCCGATTAATCTGGTGGGACCTTTCACCGGCGCTCAACGAGCATATGTTGCCGAAGCTATTCTGGACACAACAATCCTTTCTGTCAACAGGAAGGATTTTTTGGCATTTGCCTTTGCCAACCATCAATTGATAATTAATATTATCGATATTCTTGGACATGCAGTGGACAGTTCAAACACCAGAATTCTGGACATGATGGAAAAAAAAGTGATTCAAAGGCTGAAACGGGTGCTGCACACACTGTTCCAAAAATTCGGCCCGACCTTGAACTTTACTGCTGAGGAAATAGGCGAGTTGGCCAGTACCACAACCGAGTCCTCTTTGAGGGTTCTCACTGATTTACGGAACAATGGCATTATTGGTAAAAGCCGAGGTCAGATCCATATACAGAAACCCGAAGCGCTGTTCGACGCCGAAGCCGAAGAATTATGGATTTGAAACCGCCGTCCAACGATCCATCTTCTATTGTTTTCGCCAACCAGGCGTCATCGGCAATAATGGTTCCTCACCTTCAACGAAAGGCATCACTATCACTGGTATTTTGGATTTTTTAAGAACTGATTTTATTGTTGGGCCTATGGATTTTTTAACATCTTCAGGCGACAATGCCCGGGCGGTAAGCATGACGGATATCACCTGGTGTTGACGCGCCAGAGCCAGCAGTTCATACCCGTTAACCCCCATAATATCCAGAATGGCGATATCGAAGGTTTCTGTTTTTCCATTTTTCAATGACCCTCAACTGACAGTTGGATGACCTGGCAGGACGATTTACGGATCTTATTCGGTCTGGCTGTTCGATTCAATCGCATCGGATATATTAATTTCAAGCATCTTCAGACTGGCCCGTATACGGACCAGGTTCCGATCCAACGCAGGGAAATCCGATCCGATTTCCTTCAGTTCATCCGCACCCTGTTTCATACATAAAATAATGTCATTCATTTTTTTCAAATCAAACGCCTGATGCATGGCGGATATCCTCTCTTACGATTTGGAACGCAAATCCTTGAACCGTCTGGCCTTGACTTCATATCTGGGTAACGCCCCCAAAGAAAAGAACTGAAGGTCATATCGCAAATTGGTTTTCAAGCGAAGTTGACCAACCAGCTCCCGTTCTATGTCGGTCCGCCGGGTCTCTGCTTCCCGAACAAATTCGACCTTCAGGGTAATCCGGTCCGTATCGCCCTGTTTTTCGACAATGACCTCATATTCATTTCCCAGGCCCTCCACCCCCCTAACCACTTCCTCTATGGTAGATGGTGACAGCAGCACGCCCTTCACCTTGGTAATGTCATCGGCCCGCCCCAGAACTCCGCCTTTGATCAAGCGATATGTCCTGCCACAGGGGCAGGCATAATCCGCCCATTCAATCAAATCCTTGGAGTCGAATCGGATGCAGGGCTGAGCGATCCGGTCAAACGCGGTGATGATCATTTTTCCTCTCCGGCCAGGTTCCGTGATGATCTCACCGGTATCCACGTCCTGAATTTCAACCAGAAACATGCCCTCGTTGACGTGAAGCCCCCCGGATTGGGCCTGACATTCGTAGGACCAGGCGCCGATTTCAGTTGCGCCGGCATGATCATATACCCTGGCTCCCCAGGCCGATTCCATCCGGTGTTTGGTAGTTGGAATACTGGCACCGCACTCACCCGCACAAGTAATCTTTTCTATGGACAACGAAGCTGGGTCGATCCCCAACTGGGTTCTGGCAACATCCGCCATTCCCAGAACATAGGTCGGCGTGGCCATCATGGCCGTGGCCTTCAGCTCCTGAATTTTCAAAATTCTGGCCGCCGTATCCAGGACACCGCCGGGAACCACCTCGCATCCGATTTTCTCCGCGCCGTAATGGCCTGCCCAGAATGCTACAAAGATATTGTAACCAAACGGAATGAATACCCGGTCCCGGGGGCGGTATCCCTGCGCCCAGAGTATATAAGCCCAGCATTCCGCCCACCATTCCCAGTCCTGCCAGGTATCCGGCTGATACACTGGCTGGCCGGTCGTTCCGCTGGTCTGCCGGAATTCCGTTACCTCCTCAAGCGGCACACACAGTGCATCGCCGTAGGGAAACGGGTCCTTGCGCTGGATATCGCGCATCATGGATTTTTCCACGGTAGGGATGCGCCGGATATCTTCGAAGGATAGAATGTCTCCGGGTTTGATCCCTGCTTTTTCATAGAGTCCTCTGTGAAACCTGGAACGCTCATAGGCCCAACTGAAAATCTTTTTAAATTTTTCAAACTGAAGTTTCCTGATCTTTTCGTGATCAAGTGTTTCGAGAACAGGATTCCAGTATTTTTGTTCAGAAATCATGATGATCCCTCTTTCAATAAATCTGAAAGATTACCTTCTATTTCATCAACACAGAGGGGAGGAAAGTAGCGAGCTGCGGAAATATAAACAACAAGGCGGCACAAACGACCAGGCTGATGAGAAAGGGATAGACCCCGCTGTAAATCACGCTGAATGGTTGTTTCGTAATGGCCTTGACCACAAAGACATTGATGGCTACAGGGGGAATGACCACACCCACCATGATGGTGATGGCGATAATCATGCCAAACCAGAGGGGATCATAGCCCAATTTGATGATGGCCGGATAAAAAATGGGTGTGGCCAGGATCATGAAGGCCAGATCGTCAATGAAAGAGCCTCCTATAAGGTAAACCAAACTGATGATAATCATGATCACATTCGGGCTGAGAGGAAGGGATATGATCCAGTCCGCTGCAATCATGGGAATCTTGGTTCTCGTAAGGAAATGGCCCAGCACTGCGGAACCTGCAATCAGCATGAGTACCATGCAGGCCGTGCGAAGGGACTCTGTGACCGATTTTATGTATCCCTTGAACCCGATATCCCTTTTGAGAAGGGATAAAAGCAGGACAGCAAAGGTGCCTACGCTTCCTGCTTCAGTAGGGGTGAAGAAACCATATATTAATCCACCGATGACAAGCAGAAAGACACCCACGACCCATAGCACCTCAGGGAGAGCGGCAATCCTGTGCTTCCATGTGGATCGCTCGCCTTTGGGACCAAGCGCCGGATTCATTCTGCACCAGATATAGATGGTAAAGATGAAGAAGAATGCGATCATCAATCCCGGAACAATCCCGGCAAGAAAGAGTTTTCCAATGGACTGTTCCGTGATGATGCCAAAGACAATCAGGGTCACACTGGGCGGAAGGAGAATACCAAGGGTCCCGACGCTTGCCACGGTCCCTGTGGACAACTTCTTATCGTAGTGGTAACGGTCCATCTCGGGAATGGCCACGCTGGCAAATGTCGCGGCCGTGGCGGGTGAAGACCCGCAAATGGCTTTAAATACCGTTGCCCCGGCCACGGTGGCCATAGCCAGGCCACCGGGGATGTGCCCGATAAATCGGTATGCAGCATCGTAGAGTCTTTTCGCAATGCCGGCATTAAAGGCGATCTGGCCCATGAGCACGAACAGGGGAATGACGGTGAAACCGTAGGATGTGAAAACGTCAAAGAAGTCTTTGGCCAGGAGATTCAACCCGGCTTTGAACGAAACAAGATAGCTGAACCCGATAAATCCCACCAGGGCCATGGCAAAGGCCAGTTCGATGCCGGTCAGGAAAAGGATGAGAACTACAGACAATCCCAGGATTCCAATCATCACCTCACTCATAGGTATTTCCGATCACTTGAAGGATGTGGACGATGAGAACAAGGCACTGAACGAAGAAGCAGACGCCGATTCCAAAAGCCACGGGGTAGAAGGGCAACTGCAGCGTGAGAGAGACTTCTCCGGTTCGATAAAGATCCATCCCCAGTTTGATAAGGTTCCATCCGAGCAGGGAAAAAAGCCCGATTCCAAGAAGTCTGGTGACAATGTGGACGGTGTTCCGTATTCTTCTCGGAAACTTAAGGACAAAAAAGTCCACAAGCATGTGGCCTTTGAGAAAGGTTGTCAGCGGAACAGCAAAACCAATCACAATGGCCCCTGAGAAGCCGACCAGTTCATAGGTGCCGACGATCGGCCTGCGAAAGTACCTCAAGATGACATCTATTACCGTCAGGAACATGATGAAGGTGATGGCAATTCCTGCAAACACATTGAGGAACTTGCTGAGCCTTTCCACTTTATTGATTATTGCTTGCATGAAATACCCCTGTTTAATGTTTTCCGGCCATCCCTTCCCCTTCAACTTTACTTCTGAAGTTTCTTTAGCTCTTCCTGGCAGAACTTTAGAGCGTCTCTGCCCGGGAGGTTTTTCTCCTCCATGGCTTTCACGTAGTCATCCAGAATATGCTGTACCAGTTTGGCCCATCGAGCATCTTCTTCTTTTGAAAGAGAGATGAGCTTAAGGCCTTTGGCCGCTGACACCCCATAGCCTTCCTTGTCGATTTCATCCCATCCCTGCCCAGTCTTGATGATCCATTCCTCATTAATCCCTTCGATAATCTTTTGGATGTCCGGCGGCAAGGATGCCCATTTTTCCTTGTTCATAACAACGAAAAAGCCGGTCGTGTAAGCAGATCCAAAATTCTGCGTGGTTGAGCTGACCACTTCAGCCA
>JAUYEO010000138.1 GCA_030689795.1 Desulfobacterales bacterium
CCAATGATAACGGAGCGTTGACCCAGCAAAAAGAGGATATAAGATTCACTATTTCTAAAAGAATACTTGAAATCTATACCTCCCGGAATTTCGCGGTCAATGGAAACCACAGGGCAATTCAGATGGATATGAACAGTCATATTCAGGCGGAAATGAATCTTTTCACGACCGGTGCGGAAAAAAACTTTTTCAGAGAATCATTAAAACGTTCGGGCTATTTCCGGACAAAAATACTTGATATGCTCAAACAGGCAGGGCTGCCGTCCGAGTTGTCCTGGTTACCCCTTATCGAAAGCGGATTCAATGCAAGAGCTTTGTCTTCTGCAAGGGCGCTGGGGCTCTGGCAGTTTATCCCGTCAACAGGGTACAAATTCGGCTTAAAAAGAGACCTGTTCGTTGATGAAAGACTCGACCCGGTAAAATCAACGGAAGCGGCAATAGCATATCTCAAGGAACTGCACCGGATGTTCGGCGACTGGTCAACAGTTCTTGCCGCCTACAACTGCGGAGAAGGAAGAGTTTTGAGAGTTATACGGGATCAGAGTGTTAATTATCTTGACAATTTCTGGGATCTTTATCAGCGGCTTCCTCGCGAAACCGCCAGATATGTTCCAAGATTTATTGCAACCCTGCATATTCTCTCTAATCCGGCTAAATACGGTCTCGACAATGTAGCTTTCGAAACACCGCTTGAATATGAGAGCGTAGAGGTTACAAAACAGGTTAATATAAAGGACATAGCCAGAGAAATCTGTGTCGATGAAACACAATTAAAACGTCTTAATCCTGAACTCAGGATAGGCATGTTACCCCCTTACAAGTACCTTTTTAACGTACCAAAAGGCAAAGGAGAAGAACTGCTTGCCAAAATTGATGCAATCCCGCTTTCAACAACCAAAACACATGTTTCTGTTGCCTATCACAAAGTAAAACGGGGAGAGACCCTGTCAATAATTGCAAGACGCTATAGAGTCAGCGTCCAAAGCCTGCTACGCGCGAATAAGATGCGCAAACAAACACTTGTAGTAGGAAAGATGATTAAAATACCTGATGATGGATCATCTTCTCCGGCTCCCGAAACTGTGAAAAGCACACAGCAGAACGAAAGCGTGAAATCGAGGCAAACCATATCCCATACCGTTAAAAGCGGAGAATCTCTCTGGATAATAGCGAACCGTTTCAATACAACGGTAAAGAACATACAGGAACTCAACAAGTTGAATAATATGGACCTTCATGTGGGACAGGTTATATCCATTCAAAAACAGAGCAATGAAAATCAAAACAATGCTGTTCTGAAAAAATACCGGGTTAAATCAGGAGACAATCTCTTCAGAATATCACAGAAATATAATATGCCGCTTGACAGGCTTCTGCATATAAACAAACTTACCCCGAAAAGCAAGATAAGTGTCGGGCAATATATCCTTGTCGAATAATAAAATATGACGGCTTCGTAAAAAGTCATTCTGCTGTGTTGCGCTTCATCTTTCGTCATTGCAGCGTACCAATATGTACGCTTCATTCCTCAAGATTCGCGCGCCTTGCATAATGAGCTTTTTACTTTGCCGTCTGAATTTGGACTTGCTTTCTTCTGGAGGAAAAAATGAGCAATTTGTCTTATGGTCTTGACAGGAGAGTTTTTGTAATAACAGGCGGAAGCAGAGGCATAGGGTTTGAAATAGCAAAATTGCTTATAGGTCAAAATGCGAAGGTCGTCATATGTGGCAGAAAGGCGGAAGGACTCGATGCAGCAAAAATAAAACTGGAAGGCGGCGATAACCTTCTAACGGTGCAGGCTCATATAGCAAAAGAATCCGACGTTGAAAATCTTTTCGATAAAACTTTGGAATGTTTTGGCAAAGTTGACGGACTCATTAACAATGTGGGCATGAACCTGATAACTTCTGTAGCCGATGCCGATTATTCACTATGGCAAAAAATCATCGAATCGAATTTAAACGGCACGTTTCTATGTTCAAAAAAGGCCGGGCAGATAATGAGAAACCAAAAAAGAGGAAAGATTGTGAGTATTTCCTCCATTGCAGCAAGAAGGTCTGCGCCGGCCATGGGAATTTACGGCATAGCAAAAGCCGGAATTGAGATGATGACCAAGGTTCTTGCACAAGAGCTCGCGTCTTTTAATATCCAGGTTAATGCTGTAGCGCCAGGCATGGTAAAGACAAAATTCAGCGAGCCTTTCTGGTCAAACAGCGATATATACAATCAGATTGTAAAGACAATCCCTCTTGGAAGAATCGCCGAACCGGCTGACGTGGCGCATCCTGTATTGTTTCTTTGTTCGGATGCTTCAGATTTTATCACAGGCCAGACCATAATGGTTGATGGCGGCGCAAGCGCAATATAGGCTAACCTCTAAAATAAATTTTAATCTGAACGTTATTGAAGTTTATAGCCGGGTGAATCAGTCACCCGGCTTCTTTAATTTGTTATTTCTTTTTCCCCTCTGCACGAAGAAGCTTTTTATCGAGTTTACCAATTGTTGTGAGGGGCAGGTCTTTTCTTATTTCAATCATTTTCGGAACCTCGTAAGGGGCGAGCTTCTCTTTCGCAAATGTGATTATTTCATTTTCAATCTCTTTGTTGTCTTTACCCTCGTATTCTTTGGAAACCATTACGAAAGCCTTAACAAGTTCGGAACCAGGCCGTTCCGGATTAGGCACGCCAACAGTTGCAATCATTTCTATTGCCGGATGTGCTGATAATATTTCTTCCACCTTCTTGGAAAAGACTTTAAATCCACCTACGATTATCATATCCTTTGTTCTATCCACTATGCTCAGATATCCATTTTCATCCTGGACGGCAACATCCCCGGTATGTAAATATCCATCCGCATCAATTGTCTTTTTCGTTTCTTCCGGCTTGTTATAGTAGCCAACCATAATCTGCGGGCCTTTAACACATATTTCACCAGGCTCACCGAGAGCAACCTCTTTTCCCGTTTCCGGGTCAACCAGTTTTATATCCGTATTTAACAGCGGGAGACCTATGGAACCGAGCTTCTTTTTGCCCCTCGACGGATTCATTGTTGTCAATGGAGATGTTTCAGTCATTCCATAGACTTCAAGCAGCTTGCCCTTCCCCACGATTTCTTCAAACTCTTTCTGAGATTCTTCAGGGAACGGGGCGGCAGCACATATGCAGCTTTCAACTCCTGAATAATCCAGGGACTTGAATTTAGGATTGGTCATCAGAATCTGGAACAATGACGGCACGTTTACAATTGTAGTCGGCTTATATTTTTCTATCTGTGCACATATGTGGTCTGTATCTCTCGGGTTGGGTATCAAAACCTGGGTCCATCCCAGGAATATGCAGTTTTCATTAAAGAAAAGGCCGGCAATATGAAAAAACGGAAACCCTGACAGGGCAAGCCCCTTCCCCGCCTCCCATCCGAGCCAGGTTTGGACTATGATAAGATCCGAAACTGCATTACGGTGACTCAGCATGGCCCCTTTGGGCGCCCCTGTCGTGCCGCCTGTATACTGCAGATATGCAATATCATCAGGGGTTATTTTGATATCAGGGCTCTTAGCAGGAAATGTTTCGGTTTTTATTACATCTTTAAATATATATACCTGTTTCCCTTTAAGGGGTGTCACCTCACCTTTAGGTATTTTTTTCAGCATCTGTCCCAGTATTCTTTTTATAGCAGGAAGGAAACCGCCTACGCTTGTTGCGACGACCACTTTCAATTCAGGCAGGTTCGACTCAATTTTTACGAGCCTGCCTGCAAATATGGCATCAAGCGTAACAAGGGCTTTTGCTTTTGAATCACTAAGCTGATACTGCATTTCTTCGGGAGAGAGAAGGGGTGAAACACCTGAAACAACACACCCGGCTTTTAATGTTCCCAACCACGCTATTACATATTCAGGAATATTCGGAAGATTGATTCCGACCACATCGCCTTTTTTCAGCCC
>JAUYEO010000140.1 GCA_030689795.1 Desulfobacterales bacterium
TGGAAGCTATTGAGGTAATAGGAGGCACAAACATCCAGTTCGCACATGATCCGGAGACTGGCAGGGTGGTTGTAATTGAAATCAATCCGCGCACTTCCCGCTCATCGGCACTGGCTTCAAAAGCGACAGGATTTCCCATAGCAAGGGTGTCATCGCTTCTTGCAGGCGGGTTGACCCTTGACGAGATTCCATATTGGCGTGACGGAACGCTTGATAAGTATACTCCATCAGGCGATTATGTCGTAATTAAATTCGCGCGATGGGCATTCGAAAAATTCGAGGGTGTGGAGGACAGGCTGGGAACACAGATGAAGGCTGTCGGTGAAGTCATGAGCATCGGGAAAAACTACAAGGAGGCTTTCCAGAAAGCAATCCGGAGCCTTGAAATAAACAGGTATGGGCTTGGTTTTGCCAAAGACTTTAATGAAAAGTCTCTTGATGAACTGATAAATATGCTGAGGATACCGACAAGCGAACGTCAGTTTATTATGTATGAAGCGCTTCGCAAGGAAGCCGATATAGCTCAATTGTATGAAATTACCCATATAAAGCCATGGTTTATTCAGCAGATGAAGGAGATGGTCGATCTGGAAGAGATTATTTTAAAACATAAAGGACGGCATCTTCCCGACGAGCTCCTTGTAAAGGCCAAAAAAGACGGCTTTGCTGACCGGTATCTTGCAAAGATTCTTGGTATTCCGGAAAAAGAGATCAGGGCGCAGCGGAAAAAGCTTGGCGTTGTTGAGGCGTGGGAGCCTGTCCCTGTCAGCGGAGTTGAAAACGCGGCTTATTATTACTCGACATATAATGCGCCCGACAAAGTTGGTGTAAGCGGAAGAAAAAAAATAATGGTGCTTGGCGGCGGTCCCAACCGTATCGGCCAGGGTATAGAATTTGATTATTGTTGTGTCCATGCGGCTTTTGCCATCAGGGATGCCGGGTTTGAATCGATCATGGTCAATTGCAATCCTGAAACTGTATCAACCGACTATGACACGTCGGATAAATTGTATTTCGAACCTCTTACAGTGGAAGATGTTTTGAGCATATATGAGAAGGAAAAACCGGAAGGAATAATCGCACAGTTCGGCGGGCAGACTCCGCTCAATATCGCAAGGGAGCTTGAAGAGGCGGGTGTAAAAATCCTGGGCACATCTCCTGACACTATCGATTTTGCCGAAGACCGCGATCAGTTCCGCAAGGTTATGCGCGAACTCGGGATTCCGCAGCCGGAATCAGGTATGGCCATAAACATGGAAGAAGCAAAAGGGATTGCAGATAGGATCGGGTATCCTTTAATGGTTCGTCCATCCTATGTTCTTGGCGGCAGGGGGATGGAGATCGTTCAGAATGAAGAAATGCTCCGGCGGTATTTAAAAGCGGCTGTGAATGTTTCGACCGAAAGGCCGGTATTGATAGACAAATTCCTTGACAATGCAATCGAAGCGGAAGCCGATGCGATCGCAGACGGAACAAACGCTTTTGTGCCGGCTGTCATGGAGCATATCGAGCTTGCCGGCATCCATTCGGGGGATTCAGCCTGTGTCATACCGCCTTTAAGCATACCTCCGAAACACATAGAGACAATCAGGGAGTATACTAAAAAGATTGCGGTCACCCTGCGTGTGGTCGGCCTGATGAATATTCAATATGCAATATACGACAATTCGGTTTATGTTCTTGAGGCTAATCCGAGGGCATCAAGGACCGTGCCAATTGTGTCGAAGGTATGCAATATTTCCATGGCAAGACTGGCAACCCAGATCATTCTCGGTAAAACTCTGTCGGAACTTAACCTTAAACAGCGTTCCATACCTCACTATGGTATTAAGGAGGCGGTATT
>JAUYEO010000145.1 GCA_030689795.1 Desulfobacterales bacterium
AATACCCCTTTGAATCTATGAAGACAAAACCGCCGCCACCCCTGTCATCTCAAACGCCCAACAAACTCGAAAATATGTCGAATCTCTCCGACGAACAACTTGAGAGCAGGAGGCAAACGCTCATCACGCAGTTGAAAGGCCTCCAGAAGTCATCCGAAAACATAACCGCTCAGCATAACGAGAACGCGGTCATGATCCAGGAGAATGAGAACCAAGCCAAATCAGATGTAAAAGATGTGATTGAGAGACTTATCCCTATTGAGTTTACTGAAGATTCATCCCCTAAGCCGAAACCTTCTCCCGTCGAGAAGGGCATAGATAAAGCGATTGAAGTAATTGAAAACATTCCTATTCCGGATGGTAGTCCTTTTAAAAAACCACTAAAAATTACAGCAGAAACATTGAAAACGGGCGAGATTGCGGGGCATACCGCCAATTCCATTGCAACCGACGTCTATGTCCTTTCCAACCAGGGGAAACTGCAACCTCAACTCGATCAGATAGAACAAGAGCGCAAGTCTGTTTTCGACAAGCTGAAGGCCACCATTGAAGAACAGAACCGCAGAAAGTCTGCCCTCACATCTGATAAACCAGAGCCAAAGGCAGATTCTCCCCCCACACAGCAAAGTATAACTCCCACCGAGCTTGAGTTGGGCCGGCGAGAGCTCCCAATGGACACTAAATGGATAAGGAAATGAATGGGGGCTCAGGTTCTTCAGAATAGATTACGCTGAAAAACCTCAACAGGTCTGGGAAAAAGGGGGACGGCTCTTTTTAAAATACTTATTCGTTTTTTTATCCAATCCTTACCGCCCAGCATTCGCGCAACCGGAAAAAGACGGGGTCAAATCTTTGCTTGGCTCATTAGCGATGTCGGATACCACAATTCAAACAGTAATCCTCAATTCTAACAACTGATCACCACTGAAACTTTGTAGATACCGTTTTCCATATCAAGTATAATTTAGTTTAAAGTTTGGGTCAAAAGGCTGCCCTGATTTTAGGATGCCAAAGATACTATGAACCAGTTTCCGCATAATAGAGCATACAATTACCTTGCCGTTTTTTCCATTCTTTTTCAGGCGTTCGTACATGTCATGGATAACCGGGTTGTATCGGATTGATACCAGGGCAGGCATGTATAATGCTTTTCGCATTCTGCTATTGCCCGTTTTGCAGATCCGGGGCTTGCCTTTTATGGAGCTCCCCGAAATAAGACCCATTACTTCCAATGCGTACAAAATCATTTCGAAGACCTGGAAATGGCATGGGAAGACCGCTATGAGCGACAATACGGCTTTTTCAGACCCTATGTCCGGGATGTGATTTATCGGTATCTGGACTGCGGCGATCTGCATCTCGGGTTTGCCCGGGTGCGATGCTGTGATTGCGGGCATGAATATCTCCTGCCGTTTTCATGCAAGCGTCGGCATTTCTGCCCTTCCTGTCATCAGAAGCGTGTAGTCGAGTTTGGTGAATGGTTGTGCGAGGAGGTATTGAAATATGTGCCGCATCGGCAATGGGTGTTTTCCATCCCCAAACGGCTTCGCGTATATTTCATAACTAATCGCCGACTGCTGGCCAGGCTGAGCCAATGCGCATGGAAAGTTTTGTCCGCGTATCTTAAAGCCGGCGTTAAATATGATAACGCGGTTCCCGCCGGCGTTATCGCGGTTCAGACATTCGGCGATTTCCAGAACTTTAACCCTCATCTGCACATCATCGCCACGGACGGATGTTTTTATGGAAACCGCATGTTCATCAAAGGGCCGACGCCTGCCGTAAAAGATTTGGAGGACGCCTTTCGCCGGGAAGTATTTGCGCTGCTCAAAAAAGAGGTCAATCTCAATGAATTTGTCATCGACAACATGATGAACTGGCATCATAGCGGGTTTACCGTCTATTGCGGCAAAACACTATGGTCGGACAATGAGGAAGGATTGGAAAATCTGGCCCGATACATTATCCGGGCGTCTTTTTCATCCGAGCGAATGATATACATCCCGGCATCTAAAACAAAAACCGGCGCGGCAAAGGTCATTTACGAGTCCAAGAGTGACACATCGTCCAAAACATTTGAGGCGCTTGACTGGCTGGCGCAGCTCACCACCCATATCCCGAACCGGGGAGAGCAGATGGTTCGCTATTACGGTTATTACTCAAATAAAATGCGCGGCATGAGAAGGAAGGCGGGCGCGGATGATGCTGTGCCGGCGTTGATGGAGCCGGTTCTGACCTCCGGGGTATTTCGAAAAAACTGGGCCCGGTTGATTCAGAAGATTTATCACGTGGATCCACTGTTGTGCCCGAAATGTCAGGGAACCATGAAGATCATATCCTTTATCGAGGAGCCTGACGTTATCCGGAAAATCCTTGTTCATCTCGATTTATGGGAAACCCGGAACCATGATCCGCCGGTCGCAAAAGATACACAAGTACCCGAGTTGATGTATGACGATTCCTATTCGCAACTCCCGTTCGCTGATGCCTGGATTCAATAAATTGTGAATTTAAGGCATACGGGACAGGTATCGTTAAAATCTGTGAAAATGACGTGGATTTTC
>JAUYEO010000147.1 GCA_030689795.1 Desulfobacterales bacterium
GGTTCTGATACCCAACCATTTTCATTTACTGCTAAGAACCGGCAACGTTTCCATCTCAACTGCCATGAGACGGCTTTTGACCGGATATGCGCTTTGGTATAACCGCAGACACCGCAGATACGGGCATCTGTTTCAGAACCGGGTATTGGGGACGTTCATCAAAATATAAGTCAACAATATTTTAAGAATAAATTTCAGCTCTTGTCTGTAACCATCCACGCTGTTTGTCATGCTATAGCTCGAAGGATGGCCTGTGCATGCTTTTGTGAAAGCTCAGTACGAACCCAATTTTTCCCCTGAAAACTTTCTATCGAAATAGTCTTTTTTATATTAAGCGTCATTCATGACGCATGAGAATTTTGATGGGACTTTTGAAATGCGGAATTAAATAAACATATTATATATGATTTGTCAATGAATTTGAGCGGGTTAGGGAAATGGGAAAGAATAGGATTCAAGGGGTCGAGGGTTCATGCCTGTTGATGGATTTTTTACAAGTCCATCAGAAAGATCAGGCGCGTTGCATTACACGCCTAATAAACGCCGCTGCAACAGCGATTGCATGTCACGCCGACCATCGACAATCAGGAGAACATATACGTTCTTATCCATGACCCGGTAAATAATACGGTAAGGTTTAAAGAAAATCTCTCGGTATTCACGAATCCCAAGCGCAAGCAGTTCTTTAGGATTTGTACCCCGCTCTGGAAATTCGGACAGCCTTAAGAAGGCTTTTTCGATCTGATCCAATACGTAGTCCGCTTTTCGGGGCGCATCGTGCACGGCGATGTAGTCATAAAGCTCGGTCAGATCACGCGCTGCGTCATTGGTCAGGAAAACTTCAAACGGCATTACTGAACCTCTTTATGTTTACGCAGACGTTTGATGACATCCCTGGCGGGAAGGACCCTTCCCTCCTCAATCTGACGCATCCCGAGCGCCAGGATTTTCAGAAGAGCCATTGTCTGCTGGGTCTGCTCGTAGCTTTCGATATCCTGTATAACCACCTTGGCTTCGCCGTTCTGGGTGATGATCAGCGGCTCCCGCTGTTCCGCTAGCCTTCTTACGATTTCGGCGGCATGAGCCTTCAGATAACTGATGGGCCTGATCTGTGTTGACAGTTTCATGTATATTCCTCCATTTCGAGACCTTTGCATAACACCCTCTTTTGCCCGATTAGCGCTGAAGCTTCACTATCGTGTCTGCGTCAGGCGAAAATTTCAATCCTCGAAATACTTCGATGTATTCCTGCGGTTAAAATTTTCGCCTTCCTTGAACTTGGACAAAATTGAATGTTCTGCGAAGGCCTCATTCCTGAGTAGGACTTAATATAGTCCATAAACAGGTCGTGTGTCAAGATTGGGGACGGGCTATTAAAAAGTCCGGATTCACGTTTTCACAGGAGGGGATTGCATGGTGATCTATTTCTATTTTCTAAAATTTAATACGCAGGATATCTGCAGCTTGCGCCAGTTTTTTATCAAGCGTCCAAAGAGATGCGTCCATCAATACAGCAGATGTGATTAGATGGACATCCACATAGCCTATCCCTTTTCCCATTAAACGGTTATCCTCAATAAATGATAATACTTCATCATGTTCTACTTCAATGCTCATTGGCAGAAGTTGCAGAAACGAAAGGATGAGAGCTCTATCCTTGAGATTACCACAAGCAAGTTCGCCCACAATCAGCGGATGGCACAACACATTTCCATCATTGAGCAGGTTTGCCAACTCAGCATTTCCATCCCTTAAATGTGAAACCCAAACCGATGTATCCACAAGAACCATTGCTTATTATGCCCCTTTTCTTCTTGGTATAGCCAGCAGTTGCTTTTGGGTTCCACCCAGTTTTGCAAGCCGCCGCGCGCTTTCTCTGGCAATGAGTGCCTCCAGACCAAGTTTTACGAGAGCAGTTTTTTCCTTAATTCCAGTCATTTTGGATGCTTTATCCATCAAGTCATCCTCAATATTCAGAGTTGTTCTCATATTTTCACCCCATATGATTATGATGCCTTAGTATGTATCAATTATGCATATATGTCAAGCCACGTTCTAATGAATTAAAGAACTGACCGAAGGAAAAAGCGAAAGATTGGTGTGAGGTATGAACCTGGCTGCCGAGAAACGGTTCATGAAATCCTGGTTTACATTCAGTTCGATATAAGTGATGCTGTTTCTTATGGCATCGATCTCGTCCATCAGTCTGCTGTCTTTAAGAATCATTGAGGCTCCTTCGAGAGAGCTGTTTCCTATTGACTTGTATGTTCCTTCGGGGAGATCCGGCATCATTACGATTGTTATGGCCGAGCGGGGATTTATGAGGGAGCCG
>JAUYEO010000162.1 GCA_030689795.1 Desulfobacterales bacterium
CGGATGGAAGGCCTAATTCCCTGGCATAATCCCAGGCCATTTCGGTTTGAACTTTTACGCCGTCAACCGCATCAATTACAACCACAACTCCGTCTGCAGCCTGCATGCTGTTTATGGTATCGGTAAAGAAATTCTGATCACCGGGGGTATCGATAAGTGAAATAATGTTTTTTTTCCAGTTGAATTGATGGAATCCGCTGCTGATGCTTATGAGCCGTTTTAATTCTTCCGGCTCAAAATCCATGGTAGTATTGCCGTCCTCAACACGACCGAGTCTTTTAATGGTGCCGGTTTTGAATAACATGATTTCAGATAGAGATGTTTTTCCGGAACTCCCGTGACCGACAAGCGCGATGTTTCTTAGTTTGTTTAACCTTTCACTCATTTAAACTCCTCTCTATATAGTATTTTGATCGGCCCTGCTGAAAAATCGGTTTTTTATCGTTATATTCATATTGAAATAAAATCAAGTTGAAAAACCCTAATGTCACCGTTTCATCAGGTTTTCATGTAAATTAAAAATTCCTTATTACCTTTCGGACCAAGTATGGGAGAGTCGATAACACCCTCGATATTTAATCCGGCTTCGGAAAAGAAATCAGACAGGTTTTTAATGACTTCGTTATGCAGCAAGGCGTCTTTTACCACACCTCCTTTTCCGACCCTGCCTTTTCCAACCTCAAACTGGGGTTTAATAAGGGCTATAATACCCGCATTATTTTTCATGAACTTCAAAACGGCCGGAACAACTATTTTTAAGGATATGAACGAAACATCGATTGTAACAAAATCAACAGGCGAGGGAATCACTTCGGATGACATGTATCTTATGTTGGTTCGTTCAACAGGAACTACTTTCGGATCTTTTCTTAATGTCCAGGCCAGTTGTCCGTACCCGACATCGACCGCAAAAACCTTTATTGCGCCATGTTTCAGCAGGCAATCCGTAAATCCGCCTGTTGATGCTCCGACATCAAGGCATATCCGTCCATTGACATTGATGCCGAAAGCCGTTAATGCCGCTTCGAGTTTTATTCCGCCCCTGCTTACAAAAGGAATATCTGTTTCTTTAAGTGCAAGGGAATCTTTTTTTGCAACTAAAAATCCCGGCTTATCCTGAATCCTGTCATTTACGAGGACTTTTCCGGCCATGATAAGACTTCTTGCTCTCTCCCGGCTTTGCGCCAGTCCCTGTTCATGCATAATAATATCAAGGCGTTTCTTATTTTCAGGCATTGTTATCGCATTTGGGAAAATCACAATTTCGTCAGATCGTTAATCTTGACGAAGTTGTAAAGAGTTGTTCTCACATAAAGATCACGGAGAACACAAAGAAAAAACTGAATGTTTTCAATAGGCCTTTCTTCGTGCCTTTGTGCCTTCGTGGCGAAAAATTTACTTTTTACGAAGCCATCAATTTTAAAGCCGAATCCACTATGGCATTTGAATCAATTTTATATTTTGCCCTGAGCAGATCCTGCGGGCCGTGTTCTACAAAAAGATCGGGTATCCCAAGGCGTTCAATTTTAAAACCGGAAATACCTTCATCATTCAAACACTCAAGAACTGCGCTTCCGAATCCTCCCTGGCGGATATTTTCTTCCACGGTGATTATGCGGGGAATTTCTTTTGCAAGGGAAGTAATCAATTCTACATCAAGGGGTTTTACAAACCGGCAGTTTACTACTGTAGGATATATTCCGTGTTCCGAAATTAATTTTTCATTCGCCTTTAACGCCTCACAGACCGACATGCCTATTGCAAGAATGAGAATATCCTCGCCTTTTTCAAGTATTTCTCCTTTTCCTATAGTAAGTGGTTTAATATCCTCTTCTATAGGAACACCAACCGCGGTTCCTCTGGGATACCGGAATGCAATCGGGCCGTTATGAGACAGGGCGGTCACAAGCATACGGCGCAGCTCGTTTTCATCCTTTGGCGCCATAACCACCATGTTGGGAAGGCTTCTCAGATAGGATATGTCAAATAACCCGTTGTGAGTAGCACCGTCTTCACCGACAATACCTCCGCGGTCTACGGCAAAAACAACATGAAGAGATTCAATACATACATCATGCAATATCTGGTCATAAGCTCTTTGCAGAAAAGTTGAATAAATTGCTACAACAGGCTTAAACCCTTCGGTAGCCAGACCGGCTGCAAATGTAACCCCGTGCTGCTCGGCAATTCCAACATCAAAAAATCGTTCAGGGAACAATTCGTGAAATTTCGCAAGACCCGTGCCTTCCGGCATTGCCGCAGTGACGGCAATTATTTTTTCATCTTCTCCGGCAAGTCTTATCATTGTTTCCCCGAAGACTTCGGTGTAGGTCGGAATATCATTTTTTTTACCGTTACTGTTTCCGGTTTTGATTTCAAAACTTCCAACACCATGAAAATAAACCGGATTTTTTTCAGCAGGAGGATATCCCTTTCCTTTTTTAGTAGTTACATGAAGAAGAGCCGGTTCTTTCATATGCTTGATATTGTTGAGTATATCTATAAGATGGTCCATATTGTGCCCGTTAATAGGACCGAAGTATTCGAAATTAAAAGCCTCAAAAAGCATGCCCGGGGTTACAAATGCTTTGAATGATTCTTCCGAGCGTTTGGCGAATTTATATACATCGTCACCGATTTTTGGAAGAGACTTCAATAATTCTCCAAATTCTTTCCTGAGGTCCTGAAGATATTTCTTGGATAATTTTCTGCTTAAAAAAGAGGAGAGGGCGCCTACGTTTTGTGCAATAGACATGTCGTTATCATTTAAAATAACGATAATATCTTTATCTTTATGAAGATATCCGGCCTGGTTCAGGCCTTCATAGGCAAGGCCGGCAGTCATGGAGCCGTCCCCGATAACGGCTATGACTTTTGAGGTTTCATTTTTCAGGTATTTCGCACATGCAATTCCAAGCCCGGCAGAAATTGAAGTGCTGCTGTGGCCTGTTGAAAATGAATCGTATTGACTTTCACACATCCTGGTAAATCCGCAAATACCTTCATGCTTTCTGAGTGTATGAAATTTATCCCGTCTGCCGGTAATAATCTTGTGCGCATAAGCCTGATGTCCGACATCCCAGATAATCTTGTCTACAGGAGCATTGAAAACATAATGAATAGCTATGGCCAGTTCCACAGCGCCAAGACTCGAAGCAAGATGACCGCCGTTTTTTGATACGACATCCACAATAAGTTTGCGTATCTCGGAAGCAAGCGCCGGAAGATCCGAACGGGAAAGACTCTTTAAATCGTCGGGAGAGTTAATATTGCTGAGTATGCTCAACTATGATTGTCCTTTTCATCTTTTTCTTTCAATAATATATAATGCAAGTGCTCTGAGCGAGTCAGATTTATTATCAAATGTTTCGATCGCATGCAAGGCATCTGTTATAAGTTTTTTTGCATGATTTTCCGATCCGGTAACCCCAAGCAGGGCAGGGTAGGTATTTTTATTTCTTGTTTTATCGCTTCCTGCGGCTTTCCCTGTTATTGCAGGATCACCTTTTACATTAAGGAGATCATCGGTTATCTGGAAAGCTAAACCAATATTTTTTGCATAAATTTTAAGCTGCTCTATTTGTTCCGAATTTCCATTCCCTAATATTGCCCCTGATTCAACCGATGCTTCGATAAGCACCCCGGTTTTCAATGAGTGCATATCCTCTAATTCTTTCAATGAAATATGACTGTTTTCAGAAGCCATATCCCGCATCTGTCCTTCGATCATTCCTCTGTACCCGGCGGCAAGGGAAACCACGTGAATAACCTTTAACCACTTTGCAGCACCATTATTTATGTGAACCGAAGAAAGTATCTGAAACGCAAGGGTAAGAAGGGCATCGCCTGCAAGTATTGCCGTGGATTCATTAAAAGCCACATGGCAGGTTGGTTTCCCCCTTCTCAGAGTATCATTATCCATGGCAGGAAGATCGTCATGAATTAAAGAATAGGTGTGTATCATTTCCAGTGCACAGGCTGCAGGTAATACATCATATTCATTCCCGCCGACAGCTTCGGAAGCTGCAATACAAAGAACAGGTCTTATTCGTTTTCCTCCCGACAAGAGAGAATAACTCATTGCTTTTGTTAAAAGATTTGAATTCTGTGAAGAACTAATGATTTTGTTTAATTCATCATTTATCAGGATATTTTTTTTTGAGATGTATGAGTTTAAATCAAAACCTGAAAAATCATGACTGGAATTTTTCAAATTCATTCTGTTACTCTCTCGGGAACAAACGGTTTTTCAATTACATTTCCATCCTGATCTTTTAAAAGGAGAGTTATCTTTTTTTCAGTCTCATCAAGTTTGGAAGAACAAAATTTGGAAAGTTTTATTCCTTCCTCAAATTTTTTTATGGAATCTTCGAGGGAAAGGTTCCCTGATTCAAGTTCCTGGACAATTTGTTCAAGCTGTTTCATTGCAATTTCAAAGCTAAGTTTTGCCATATCTCATATTTTCCTTTCAACACTGCATATTATAGACCCTTTTGCAACCACCACTTCAAGATTTTGGCCAATCATCACATTATTTGAATCAATTACAATATGTTTATCTGGAATAGTTCTGGTGATGCTATAGCCTCGCTGAAGAATAGCCTTCGGATTCAATGCATTTAATTTTGCTGAGGATTCATTCAATATATGTCTGCAGTTATTAATCATTATATTCATTGTTATTAGCATATTAGAAAGCATATTTTTAATATGTTCATTATGTTTTATTATATATTTGATTGGGTTATTGAATAATATTTTGTCGTTTTTCCATTCGGTTCGCTCTCTAAGCTGATTTATTAAATTAATTTGGGCTCTTGTAATTCGCCGGGATAGATCGTCGTTTTTAATCATCAGGTCCTGAATTTTTCTTTTTGGACTTTTAAGCCTGTTAATTAAAGTATTCAAATTGTTTTTATAATAATTATAGAATCTTGAATAATTTGATTTCAGAGAAAGAGTCAGTTTATCGATTTTAATATTAAGTTCATCCTTTAAGGGAACAACAATTTCGGCGGCAACTGAGGGTGTTGGAGCCCGGTAATCGGATACAAAATCTGCAATAGTATAATCTGTTTCGTGTCCGATAGCAGATATTATCGGAACAGATGATTCATATATTGCTCTTGCTACCGATTCCGAATTGAAAGCCTGTAATTCTTCTAAAGAACCGCCTCCACGGGCAATTATAGCTACATCTGCACAAACGAATTGATTCAATAAGTTAATAGCTGCTATAATCTCAGTTTCCGACGATTCACCCTGAACTTTTACAGGTATTATCCGAATATTTACATTTGGATATCTTCTATTAATAATATTAAGAATATCATATAGTACTGAGCCGGCAGGTGAAGTAATGATACAGATATTATCTGGTAGAAATGGTAATTCTTTCTTGTGAGAAACATCAAAAAAACCTTGCGCCGATAATCTTGCTTTAAGCTGTTCATAGGCTATCTGTAAAGAACCGATACCTTTTGGTTCCAGATATTCGAATATAATCTGGTAGGTTCCTTTTGATTCATAAAGGCCTAATCTGCCGAATCCGATAACAGACATCCCGTTTTCAGGATTAAATTTTAAGTTTTTAAGTTGTCCTTTAAATATTATGGAATTGATCCTGGCCGATTCATCTTTTAAGGTAAAATATAAGTGGCCTGAAAGGGGGGCGCTTATATTCGAGATCTCACCATAGATCCATATAAAAGGATATTTATCTTCTATTAGTCTCTTTAGTTCGGATGTCAGTTCTGTTACTGAATAGATTTTTGTTTCCATTTTATGATCAAAGACATATTATAACATAATGATAGTATTGTATATATATTATTATTTATACGAAAGACATCAGCGGGTCCGGTCGCGCCGCCAAGTCGATTGGGGGGAATCCGAAGAAGCGCCTTAAAACCGCCCCCGAACACAACGTCTGATAATGAATATTATGTAAACTAATAAGAATAATTTTCATAAATCCGAATTAGTGCGACAAAGCCCTCCTCCAACTATCTCTTATGGGCCGTTACAAAATAACCATTATATTTCTGAC
>JAUYEO010000175.1 GCA_030689795.1 Desulfobacterales bacterium
GGGCGTGTCGAGGAGGTTTATTTCGAAATCATTATAATTGAACTTCATGACCGAAGTGGTTACGGATATTCCACGCTCTCTTTCTATGGCCATCCAGTCGCTTGTTGCATGACGCGCCGCCTTTCGGGCTTTTACCGCTCCAGCGAGCTGTATCGCCCCTCCGAAAAGGAGGAGCTTTTCGGTAAGGGTTGTTTTACCTGCATCCGGGTGGCTTATGATGCCGAATGTGCGGCGTTTGTCCACCTCTTTTCTGTGTTGTTTATCCATAAATTATTTTTACTGAGTGAGCATATTTGTGCTTTTTACGAAAGCTTCATTAATATGGGGACAAGGCCTCTTTTTTTTAATAGCTTCAATCAAAGAGTCTCAAGCCTGTCTGATATTCCATTTTCCCTGGCCGCATAAACAAAAAGCATCCCGTCATCAATTACAATTCGAAAAATTGTAAACTGACGAGATGCCTTTTAGAATTTTTTTAAAATGATTATAGTTTTGTGACGTTCACAGCCGCAGGGCCTTTTTCACCCTGTTCGACATCAAAGGTAACCTTGTCACCTTCGGCGAGAGTCTTAAACCCGTCTCCGTTTATTGCGGAGTGATGAACGAATACATCGCCGCCGCTTTCCTGTTCTATAAAGCCATACCCTTTTTTGTTACTAAACCACTTTACAATTCCGTTTGCCAAAATACTTCTCCTTAAGAAAATGTTGCTGACTTCCGGCGCGAGACAGACGCCTTAAAAGGAACCGTTCCTTCAAGAGCTATAGTACCGTACTGCGGCCGTTAAATTACGGGAGATAATAATATGAGTTTTATCAAACGTCAAGGGAAAAATATCAGTGCGCTTTGGATTCCTGCTCTCTATCGTTTTAAAGTCTTATTATAATGCTTTCGTATGGATTTAATCTCCGAAACAGATCCCTATCTCTCTTGCGGTTCTTATGGTGTCACCTTCGAGAGAAACGCATTTGATATTGCCGATAACCTCTTCAAGGGGAATAGCCTTGATGTCAGGAGGATCCAGGGCCACCATTGTCCCGAATTTTTTCTCTTCCACGAGTCTCAACGCCGCGGCGCCGAAGCGAAGAGAGAGAAGCCTGTCGAAGGTAGTGGGGGATCCTCCCCTCTGGAGGTGCCCCAGCACCAGAAACCGGGTGTCTTTAGCCGTCTTTTTTGCTATTTCCCTCGCCACATATTCAGCGACACCTCCAAGGAGCACATCCTGTCGTCCGGCTTCCCCCTTTCCCTTGTCGAGAGCCTGACCTCCTGCCGGAGCCGCGCCTTCGGCAACAACTACGATGGCATAACGCTGCCCGTGGAGTTCGCCTTCCATGATATGATCGCAGACCTTATCGATGTTGAAAGGGATTTCAGGAATTAAAATCACATCGGCTGAACCTGAAATGCCGCTGTTGAGCGCGATCCAGCCTGCATGCCTGCCCATGACCTCAACCACCATCACCCGGTCATGTGATTTGGCTGTGGAATGCAGACGGTCGATGGCTTCAGTAGCAATGGTCACGGCAGTATCGAATCCGAAAGTGATGATCGTCGCCGCAAGGTCGTTGTCTATGGTCTTGGGCACGCCGATGACCGGAATCCCTTTTTTAAAGAGATCATATGCGATCTGAAGGCTGCCGTCGCCTCCCACGGCGATGAGGCAGTCGAGACGAAGACGCCTGAAATTATCCACAACCCTGTCGGATACATCTCTCAGCTCGATTTCTCCGGCCGCGTTGGCAATCGGCATTTTAAAAGGATTGCCCTTGTTTGTAGTTCCCAGAATGGTTCCTCCGATGCTTGAGATGTGCCATACCTTTTCCGGTGTCATGCGGATGATTTCATTTGTATCAAGCAGCCCTTGATAGCTGTTCTTGATTCCGTAAACCTCCCAGTTCCGGTTGCTGGCTGACCGTACCACTGCTTCCAGGACGGCATTCAGGCCGGGCGCATCACCTCCGCCCATATTTATGGCTATCTTTAGACTTTTTGACATGGAAACCTCCTTCAGAGTCTGATTCGCCTGAGCTTTATTTTCAGACATTCGTAAACAATTTTAGTCTATTCAATATTTCTTCCCGTCATCTCCGAACATCGGGACAAAAACAACCGGAATGATCTCTTTTTGTTTTATCATTCCTTTTTCCTTGGTAAGGAGAATAAGTTCCTGATGATATCTTTCCCCAACAGGAATTACCATTCTGCCCCCTTCCGCGAGCTGGTCTTTTAATGGCTGGGGAATATGCGAAGGGGCACAGGTGACTATTATGGCATCGTACGGGCCGTGTTCTTTCCATCCCTTATAGCCGTCTCCTGTTTTCACCTTGACATTTTTATAGCCGAGGTTCGAAAGCGTTTTTTCCGCTTTCTTTCCCAGAACATCAATTATTTCGATAGTGTATACGCTTTGAACCAGTTCCGCAAGAACCGCGGCCTGGTATCCCGAGCCGGTGCCTATTTCAAGAACTTTCTTCGTGCTGTCAGGATCCAATACCTCAGTCATGAGCGCCACGATGTACGGCTGAGATATTGTCTGGCCTTCCCCTATCGGAAGGGGATGATCCTCGTAAGCCGCGCTCATATATTCTTTGGATACGAACTTGTGCCGTTCGACCTTTCGCATCGCTTCAAGGACTTTCTTGTTTTTGATGCCCCTTGCTTCGATCTGGGTTGTAACCATCAGATTGCGCAGCTTTTTGAAATCCTGCGAAACTTCGTCTCCGGCCCATGCTGAAAGGGTATATAAGAGAGATGATGCAAGGATAAATACAAAAAGGGTAAATATAAAACGGAGAGCTTTCATATGTATTAAAGCCTGTTTTTAGGGAGAAAAGGCGTAACAATATTTTTTTAAGCTAATAATTTAATATACCATGATATAAGAGCTGCGCCGAAAAAAATGTAAAGAATTGCGCCGATGGAAAGAAACGGCCCGAAAGGAACAGCGAGTTTCATGCCTTTTTTAGTTTTAAGCATGACTGCTATTCCGGCTAAAGTTCCCGTTGCAGAAGCAACAAAGATTGTAAACAATACGCCTTTCCATCCTGTGAAAGCTCCTATCATGGCAAGAAGTTTTATATCGCCGCCGCCCATGCCTTCTTTTTTTGTTATAAGGTTGTATATCCATGCAACCGCAAGGAGGCTTCCCCCTCCGGTAAGAATCCCTGCAAGTGAAGTCTTGTAGTTCATTGAGGGAAGAACAAGTGATGCCAGTAAAAAACCTATCGGTATGCCCGGGAGTGATATTGTGTCCGGTATGATCCTGTGATCTATATCAATGAAAGTTATTACAACAAGAGCCGATATAAAGGCAAAGTAAATCAGTCCTTCTGCAGAAAGGCCGAACCTCATAAAAACGGCCAGAGCCGTAAGCCCGCTTATTGTTTCAACAAGCGGATAGCGTAAGGAGATGGGTATGCCGCAGTTCCTGCATTTCCCCTTAAGAAGGATATAACTAATTACCGGAATATTGTCGTAAGCGCTGATCAGGCTGTTGCACCCGGGACACATGGAGCGGGGTGTAACAATTGATTTTGAAAGAGGTATCCTGTAGATGCATACATTCATGAAACTTCCGATACAGATCCCGAATATGAATATTAAAACATTGATAGCCATTTCCCTCCGTCTCTTTTTTCCGCCCGTAAATATCGATCAAATCATAAAAGCAGCAAAATCGGGATATTGTTTAAAACCACGAAGCCCACGAAGAACACGAATCCGCTTACCAGATCGTAGAAAATCAGTTCTTTCAAATAATTAATCAGGAACTTATGCATATTGTATAAAAAAATCAAGATTGTTGTTGTAAAAATCGGATGATGTTTTATACTCTCAAATCAGATTTTGAGATTTTTTTATCAAAAAGAGGCTGTTTTTACCCGAAAAACACCGGTTTATTCTTGAAAAATGCTCTCTTTGGGTTAAACAACGGATGAAAAAATCATGTATGTATAGTTTTAATCTTAAAAATCGCCCCTGAAAAGGGGCAAAAACCATATACAGGAGCAAAAATGGGTGAAACCGACAAGGATGATCTGATCAGTATAATCGAAGAGGACGAAAAAGAAGCAAAAATTCCCGAAATAATGCCGCTTATGCCGGTCAGGGATGTTGTTATATTTACGGACATGCTTCTTCCGCTTTTTGTGGGGCGCGAAAAATCGGTCAGAGCAGTTGAGGAGGCGGTAAGAAAAGACGGTTTTCTGTTGCTTGTGACTCAAAAGGACCCGAATGTCGAGAACCCGGGCCAGGATGAAATATACAGGATAGGGACGGTAGGAAGGGTGTTGAGGATGCTCAAGCTTCCGGACGGCCGCGTCAAAGCTCTTGTCCAGGGTGTTGCGAAGGCAAAAATATCGGATTTCGTGAGGCAAAAATCGGTTTACCGCGTTAAGATCGAAAAGATTTCCGAGGAGCCTGTTACCGATATTACTCTTGAAATTGAAGCCCTGATGAGAATTGTCCGGGAAAATTCCGAGAAGATACTTGCTTTCCGCGGAGAGCTTACCGGCGATGTCGGCTCTATTCTGGAAGGCATAAACGATCCGGGCAAGCTGGCAGACCTTGTTGCATCAAATCTCAGGCTGAAAATAGATGAATCCCAGCAGATTCTCGAACTTATTGACCCTGTTGACCGCCTTAAAAAAGTAAACGACCTTTTGTCGAGAGAGGTTCAACTTTCGGCCATGCAGGCCAAGATACAGTCGGATGTTAAGGAGGAGATCTCAAAGAGCCAGCGGGATTACTACCTTAGGGAGCAGATGAGAGCAATCCACAAGGAACTGGGCGATCATGATGAAAGAGCCCAGGAACTGGATGACTTCAAGAAAAAGATAAAACGCGCAAAGATGTCGAAAGATGCCGAAAAAGAATCCGAGAAGCAGTTAAAGCGCCTTGAAATGATGCATCCCGATTCCGCCGAAGCCTCTGTTGTGAGGACATACCTGGACTGGCTTGTTGAACTGCCCTGGAGCAAGTCGACAAAAGACGTTATAAATATTAAGAATGCGAAAAAGATTCTTGATACCGATCACTACGGGCTTAATAATATCAAGGACCGGATACTCGAATACTTAAGCGTTCGCAAGCTGAACACAAAAATGAAGGGTCCGATATTATGCTTTGTCGGGCCTCCCGGCGTTGGGAAAACGTCTCTCGGGAAAGCTATTGCGAGGGCAATGAAACGCAAATTTGTACGGATATCTTTAGGCGGAATACGTGATGAGGCCGAGATAAGGGGACACAGGCGCACTTATATCGGCGCGCTTCCCGGACGCATTCTGGACGGTTTGAAACAGTGCGGTTCAAACAACCCCGTCTTCATGATGGACGAAATAGACAAGGTCGGCGCAGATTTTCGCGGGGACCCTTCCGCAGCGCTTTTAGAGGCACTTGATCCGGAGCAGAACTTTGCCTTCAGCGATCATTATCTCAACCTTGCTTTCGATCTTTCGAGGGTTATGTTCATCCTGACGGCCAACCTTACAGACACAATTCCATCGGCCCTTCTGGACAGGATGGAGGTAATCAATCTTTCGGGATATACCGAGGAAGAAAAGAAAATAATCGCCGAAACATTTCTCCTTCCCCGCCAGACGAAGGAAAACGGAATCAGGGCAAAAAAAATGTCGATCAGCCATGAGGCTTTGCGCCAGATCATCGCCGAATATACATCCGAGGCCGGGTTGAGAAACCTTGAGAGGGAGATAGGCACTATCTGCCGGAAGGTTGCAAGAAAGATAGCTGAAGGCGAAAAGGGGCCTTTTCATATTTCAAAGGGGAATTTGCAGAAATATCTCGGAGTTGAGAAATTTATCCCTGAAATGGATCAGGAGGAGAGCCAGGTGGGCCTTTCCACCGGTCTTGCCTGGACACAGGTTGGCGGCGAAGTCCTTTATGTTGAGGCTACTCTCATAAGCGGAAAAGGTGAGCTTATAATAACCGGACAACTGGGGGATGTAATGCAGGAATCGGCAAGGGCGGCGGTAAGCTATGCGAGAGCCAACCTCGCCCTTTTCGGTTTGAAAGAGAATTTCTTTGAAAATACCGATGTGCATATCCATGTTCCTGCAGGCGCGATCCCCAAAGACGGCCCTTCCGCAGGTATAGCAATAGCAAGCGCGCTTATCTCGGTTCTTATAAATAAGCCCGTAAATAAATATGTGGCTATGACAGGTGAAATTACATTAAGGGGAAGGATTCTTCCGATCGGAGGGCTCAAGGAAAAGGCGCTGGGCGCATTGAGAGCCGGAATCAAAACAATAATAATACCTGAAAAAAACAAGAAAGATCTTGCAGAGATACCGGCAAACGTAAAACGGAAAATCAAATTTATTCCTGTAAGCCAGATGAAAGAAGTTCTTCAGATTGCCGTTGAAGGATATGCCGTGAAAGAGAAGAAGCAGGAATGAGAGTGAAAAGCAAGGTTCAAAGGCACAGAGACACACAGGCACAAAGCGAACAGCGAATGGTGAATAATTAATTTGCAAGATGCATGATTCAAGCGGCAAAATAAAGTGAAGCACGAAATTCGAAAAAGGATGAAAATTCGATGTCCTAAGTCCGATATTCGATATTCGGATTTTCGGCAACTGACGCATAACACCAGGGCACTTCTGTATCTAAGCTGTTTATTATGAAAATACTTGCTGTTGATACTTCTGCAAGAAGCTGTGGCGTTGCAATCGCCGATAAGGATACCCTCCTTGCCGATTTGATAAATGAAACCGGGGAAACGCATTCGAAGCACCTGATGGATATGATAAAAAGGGCGTTTGAAATTTCACGCCTCAAACCATTTGATATGGATGGGTTTTCTGTGACAAAAGGGCCCGGAAGTTTTACCGGCCTCAGGATAGGGATAAGTTCTGTAAAGGGGCTTGCCGCAGCAACCGGAAAGCCTGTTGCCGGCATATCAACACTTGACGCGCTTGCCGCCCAGGTGCCCGGAACCTCATATCTGATCTGCGCCATGATAGATGCAAGAAAAGGAGAGGTTTACTCTTCGCGCTACAGGTATATCGGCGGTATTGTTAAAAAGGAATCGAAAGAGGAGGATTTCCTTCCGGAAAAAGCAATAGAGGATATAAATGAGCCCTGCCTCTTTACCGGCGACGGCGCGCACTTATACAGAAAGATTATAGAAAGCAAAATAGGCGGTTATGCCCATTTTTTGCCCGATGTTTTTAATATTATAAAGGCTTCGACCGTTGCATTTATGGGCATGAAAAAGTTTGAAGATGATGATATGGAAGATGCCGGAATGTTTGTGCCATTTTACATCAGAAAATCGGATGTAAAGGAAAAGGTGTGAGGCGAGAGGTGTGAGGCATGAGGCATAAAAAACAGAACATCGAACATCGTACACCGAATATCGAAGTCCGAAGTACGATGTACGGCTTTTCGATCTACGATCAACGCAGTTCGAAGTACGATGTACGATTCACGAACTATGGACGGGCTTTAATTGCCTTGACACATAATGGATTTATTAATAAAAATCATAAGTTTTTGATGGTTTCGTAAAAAGTCCGGATATGCTCTCAAATCGTTCGCATATGACTTTTTACAAAGCCGTCGAGTATATTATCCTGATTTGGAGGAATAAATGGACTACAAGAAAACGCTCAATCTTCCGGTGACTGAATTTGCCATGAAAGCCGACCTGGCAATCCGGGAGCCCCTGATGCTGAAATCATGGGAAGGTATCGGCCTCTATAATAAGATAAGAACCGCTTCTGAAAAAAAAGAGCCTTTCATTCTGCATGACGGTCCTCCCTATGCGAATGGAAACATCCATATCGGAACTGCCTTGAACAAGATATTGAAGGATATAGTTGTCCGCAGCAGGCAGATGTCGGGCTATAATTCAGTTTATGTGCCCGGCTGGGACTGCCACGGACTCCCGATCGAGCATAATGTCGACAAAGAACTCGGCTCCGAAAACAGGAAATATTCCCAGGCTGAAATAAGAAAGCTCTGCAGGCGGTATGCTGAGAAATATATCGATATCCAGCGTGAAGAATTCAAAAGACTGGGTGTCATGGGCGAATGGGATAATCCTTATCTGACAATGGCTTATGAATATGAAGCTATAATTGCAAGGGAATGCTCCAAATTTGCTCTGGAAGGCAGCCTTTTCAGGAGCAAGAAGCCGATTCACTGGTGCTGCAGCTGTAAGACAGCTCTTGCGGAAGCCGAAATAGAGTATGAAGACGATACCTCTCCGTCCGTTTTCGTCAAATTCCCTTTATCGGATGATATTTCAAAGGAGTTTCCTCATCTGTCCGGCAGGAAAGTATATGTCGTTATCTGGACAACCACTCCCTGGACTATTCCGGCTAATCTTGCGATAGCGCTCCATCCCGCTTTAAGGTATGTTGCCGCGGATACGGGAAAAGGAGAGGTCTTTATTCTGGCGGCAGACCTTGCCGGGGCTTGCATGAAGACATTCGGTTTTCCGGATTTTTCGGTTCTTTGCGAGATAAGCGCTGAAAAACTTGAGAAGAAGCATTGCCGGCATCCTTTCTATAACAGGGACTCGCTCATAATCCTCGGAAACCATGTCACTCTTGACGCCGGTACAGGCTGTGTTCACACGGCTCCCGGCCATGGACGTGAAGATTACGAAGTGGGGCTTCAGTACGGTCTTGATACCTATTCGCCTGTCGATGATAACGGATGTTTTACAAAGGATGTGGAATTTTTCGGAGGAAAATTTGTTTTCAAGGCGAACAGGGATATCGTATCAAAACTCAAGGATTCGGGTTCTCTTGTGGCTGATGAGAAAATTTCGCATTCTTATCCCCATTGCTGGCGCTGCAAACAGCCTGTTATTTTCAGGGCTACCCCGCAGTGGTTCATTTCCATGGATAAAACGGGCCTCCGGAAAAAATCGCTTGAAGAGATAGACAGGGTTAAATGGGTGCCTCACTGGGGAAGAGAAAGAATTTACGGCATGATAGAGAACAGGCCCGACTGGTGCGTTTCAAGACAGCGCGCATGGGGTGTTCCCATAGCGGTTTTTTACTGTGAAAAATGTGAAGCTCTTCACATGAATCAGGAAACGGCAGACCATGTATTTGAGCTTTTTAAGGCACACGGCGCAGATATATGGTTTGAAAAAGAGGCCGCGGAACTTATTCCTGAAGGTAGTGCATGCAGCAGATGCGGAAATACAACATTCAAAAAAGAAACAGACATTCTGGATGTATGGTTCGATTCGGGTGTAAGCCATGCGGCGGTGCTGGAGGAGAGGCCGTATCTGAGGTGGCCTGCGGATCTTTATCTTGAAGGCAGCGACCAGCACAGGGGATGGTTCCACAGCTCCCTGCTGACCGCGGTCGGGACCAGGGGAAAGGCGCCCTACAAGTCGGTTTTGACCCATGGATTTGTCGTGGATGCCGAAGGGAAGAAGATGTCAAAATCCCTTGGAAATGTCATAGCCCCGAAGAAGGTTATTGATAAGTACGGGGCGGAAATTTTAAGACTCTGGGTTTCCGCTTCCGATTACAGGGATGATATCCGCATTTCCGATAATATACTGAAACAATTGAGCGACGCTTACAGGAGAATCAGAAATACGTGCAGGTTCATGCTCGGTAATTTATATGACTTTGACCCGGAAAAAGATGCGGTGTCTTATCAATCAATGCCGGAAATCGACAGGTTCGCCCTTCATAAGCTTTCCGAATTGACGGAAAAGAGCCTCAGGGCTTATGATACATTCGAGTTCCATATCGTGTACCACGGCCTTTATAATTACTGCACAACGGACCTTTCGGCCTTTTACCTCGATATCCTGAAAGACAGGCTTTATACATCTTCTCCGGGATCGGCTGAGAGAAGAAGCGTCCAGACAGTCATGCACACGATCCTTGGTTCTGTTGCAAGGATTATGGCGCCCATACTCCCATTTACATCCGAAGAGATCTGGAAATTTATGCCGATGACCGGGAAAAAGGAAGAAAGCGTTCATCTTGCCATGCTCCCTGTTGTTGTTAAAGCATGGAAAGATGAAGAGCTTGCGGAGAGATGGAAGAAAATTATCGAAGTGCGCCAGGAGGTGACAAAGGCTCTGGAGGAAGCCAGGGTTAAAAAGCTGATAGGCCATTCGCTTGATGCCTCGGTTGCAATAGCAGCAGACAATGAGCTCTTTGCTCTCCTTGACCGGTATTCGGCCGAATTGAAAACCATCTTCATCACTTCCGGCGTCCTTTTGTCGAAGAACGGAAACCTTCCGGGGGCGGTTGAAAGCAGGGAAGTAAAAGGACTTTATATTTCAGTCGAACCGGCGCCCGGTAAGAAATGTGAAAGATGCTGGATATATGATCTTTCGGTCGGGGCGACCCCTGAAGAGCCTGGAGTCTGCAAAAGATGCAATGATGCGCTTGGAGAGATCAGGAAGGCGTGAATAGGGAATCCGCCACACAGATTGGCGGACCTTCGGGGTTCAAGGATTCGAGGATTCGAGGGTTCAATGGGCAAAGGCACAGAGGGGCAGAAGATCGAACATCGAATATCGAAGTCCGAAGTACGATGTACGGCTTTTCGAACCAGAAACCGTAGACCAGAGACAATTATCCATGATGTTTGAATATAAATACTCAAAACTTGCATTTATTGCCGTGCTGGTGATTGTGCTCGACCAGATAACGAAGTTCATAATATTGAAAACCATGCTTCTTCATGATTCCATTCCGGTTTTGCCGGGTTTTTTCAGTCTTACCCATATTCATAACCCGGGAGGAGCTTTCGGTTTTCTGGCAGGACAGAGCCCTGATGTGAGAAGAATGATCTTCCTTTTCGTTTCATTTATTGCTTTATGTCTTATCTTCTATTTATACAGCACAACACCGCGAAGCTATTCTTTGCTGGCAACCGGTTTTGCCATGATTTTCGGAGGGGCTGTCGGTAATCTCTTTGACAGGGTGCGTTTCGGGGAAGTAGTTGATTTCCTCGATTTCTATGTGGGAAACCTGCACTGGCCTGCTTTTAATGTTGCAGACAGCGCGATTTCGATAGGGATGGGTATCTTTGTATTCCATCTTCTGTTTAAAAAAACGCCCGGATGACCGGAGGTAGATTAAATGTTTCCTGTTCTTCTTAAAATAGGCCCATTATCGATATTTACTTACGGCTTTTTTATCGCGTTAGGTTTTCTTGCCGGTATATATTTTGCGGTCAAGGAAGCCCGGAGGCTTGGGGAAGAGCCGGAAATAATAATGGATCTTTGTTTTTATCTTCTCGTTGCCGCCATAATCGGTTCCCGTCTCTTCTATGTCGCCACAAATCCGAAGATGTTTCTCGATAATCCTGTTGAGATATTAAAAATATGGAACGGTGGACTTGTCTTTTACGGAGGTTTTATCGCCGCCCTTATCACGGGGATTGTATATCTTAAGGCAAAAAAAATTCCTGTGTGGAAAACAGCCGATATCATGGCTCCTTCCATAGCGCTTGCGCATTTTTTCGGAAGAATCGGCTGTTTTTTTGCAGGCTGCTGCTACGGAAAATATTGTGACCTTCCTTGGGCTATAACATTCAGCAATCCCGATTCACTCGCCCCGCAGGGATTGCCGCTTCATCCGACCCAGTTGTATGCCGCTCTTAACAATCTGGCAATTTTTTTGTTTTTGTTTTTTTTCCGCAAACACAAAAAATATGACGGTCAGTTGTTCTGGCTCTATGTTTTGATATACGGGATCACGAGATCATTTATTGAAATCTTCAGGGCCGATTTCAGGGGCGAATTTTTCTATGGAACATACTCGGTTTCCCAGGTTGTCGGCGGAATCATGGTTGTTGTTTCCCTGACAATGTTTTTCATACTTCGCAAGCAAGCTTCAAGCAAATAGAGATTTATTGGATCAGAATGCCTGAAATAAATTACAAAGAACTTAACAGCCATATCAGGAGCGCGGAGAAGGAAGGTTTTTCCCGCCTCTACCTTATTCACGGCGAAGAGTTGATGTGCAAGACTGCCTTTGAGGAGCTTTTGAAGGCGTTGCTTCCGGAGTCTTCATCGGACAGGAATCTCAACTATGATCCGGTTGACGGAACCAATGAAAACATCTTTGATGCCGTGGAACGCGCGAACACATTTTCTTTCATGTCCGGAAGAAAAGTGGTTGCTTTTCTTGATTCTAAAATATTTTATTCGAAAGAAAACGAAAAGAGTCTTCTTGAAAAAGCAAAAGAGTCCCATGCGCAGAAAGATTTGAAAAAGGCTGCGAGGTATTTTACAGGCCTTATGTCACTGCTTAAACTTTCTTTTGATGATGTCGGAAAAGAGAACCGCGGCAAATCCCTTAAAATCGATTCAGGAGAATCCGATAACAGCTGGATTGACGACATTACGGCTTACTGTATCGGAAATGGTATTGGGATGTCCGGAGAGGAAGACAATGCCTCTTTTTTTCAAAAGGCAGTTGAAAAGGGTTTCCCCAAAGGAAACCACCTGATAGTGACGGCAGAGCTTGTCGATAAAAGGCTTGGCCTGTATAAAGCTGTGAACAAAAACGGCGTTATAATCGACTGCCAGATTCCGAAAGGAGACTCCAGGAATGACAAGGCAGTCCAGGAGAGCGTTCTTCTGGAAAGGATGAATGCCGTACTTTTAAAGAACGACAAAACGATGGACAAAGCCGCATATCATGCAATGTTCGAGATGACGGGATTTGACCTGCGCACGTTTTTAAATAATCTGGAAAAGCTAATAAACTTTTCGGGAAAAAGGAAGAGAATAACCGCAGAAGATGTCGAATCGGTGTTAAAAAGGACAAGGCTGGATCCCATATATGAGCTGACAAATGCCGTCGCAGACAGAAACCTTGCTGACTCGCTTTTTTTTCTCGATTCCCTTCTTGCTTCTGAAATACACCCTCTTCAGGCTCTTGCAGCGTTGATAAACCAGTTCAGAAAAATAATCTGCATCAAGGGATTCACCGGGAGCCGGTATGGAAAGGCATGGGAACCGGGATTTTCATATCCCCAGTTTACTTCTGTTACCGTGCCGGCGATTGAAGAGTATGACAATGCTCTGCTTAAAGAGATTGAAGAGAGGGACAGATTTCTTTCGGATGACGATTCTCAAGGAAAAGCTGAAGATCAGCATAAGAAGACTTCAAAGAAGAAAAGTAAAACGGCGACAGATCTGTTAATTGCAAAAAATTCCAAAAGTCCTTTTCCTGTCTGGCAGTTGCTGAAAAAATCGGAAAAATTTAAAAAAGAAGAGCTTATTTCGATCTTTGAATGCCTTAAAGATGCTGACCTTGAGTTAAAATCATCCGGCCGGATCCCGAAGCTTGTAATTGAGAATGTGATATTTCATATATGCCGTAAAAAATCATAAATTAGGCCGCAGATTTTCGCCGATATCCGCAGATAATGATTTAGCTCTTTATATTTAAAATCTCTAAAATCTGCGTTCATCTGCGTCCCAAAAGGAAATTCCTATAGTATTAAATTTATTATAAAGGGAGGGAGAATATCATGGCGAAAACAAAAATTGTGTGCACAATAGGCCCTTCAAGCGAGTCTCCGGAAGTATTGAAAGAGCTTATTTTAAACGGAATGAATGTGGCCCGGTTAAACTTTTCCCACGGATCCCACAAGGAACATCTTAAAAAGATAAACACCATCCGGTCCGTTTCGGAAAAACTCGGGGCGTATGTGGCAATATTGCAGGATCTTTGCGGCCCCAAGATAAGAATCGGCAAAGTGAAAGAGCCGGGCGTGCGCCTTAATCCGGGTCAGACATATGTTCTTACCAGCAGGCATGTCGAAGGCGACCAGGAGCGAGTTTCGGTTTCATATGAGAATCTGCCCTCTGATGTTAAACCGGGGGAAAGGATACTTCTTGCCGACGGCATGATGGAACTGGTTGTGAAAAAAACAACCCGCACGGATATATCCTGTGAAGTCGTGACCGGGGGATGGCTTACTTCGAACAAGGGAATAAATCTTCCGACAGGCACGATAAAAGCCGATGCAATAACGGCAAAAGACCATAAGGATCTTATCTTCGGTTTGAAAAATAACGTGGATTATATCGCCCTTTCATTTGTCAGGAGCGCAAAGGATATTATCGGACTGAAAAAAATAATAAAGAGGGAGAAGAAAAATACCCCGGTCATAGCCAAGATAGAAAAGCATGAGGCATTGAAAGATATAGAAGGAATCATGGAAGCATCTGACGGGATAATGGTTGCAAGGGGCGATCTTGGAGTCGAAATTCCTCTTGAAAATGTTCCGAATATCCAGAAGATGCTTGTCAAAAAAGCGAACGATATGGGCAAGCCGGTCATAATTGCCACACAGATGCTCCGGTCGATGGTGAGCGCACCGCGCCCTTCGAGAGCGGAAGCAAATGATGTGGCGAACGCCGTGCTGGACGGGGCCGATGCGGTCATGCTGTCCGAGGAAACGGCGAGCGGCGAATATCCTGTCCAGGCGGTTCAGTACATGAGAAGGATTGCGGAGAAGGCCGAAGAGATTTTTCCCCATGAAAAATACTTAAGCCTCGTGCCGGAAAAAGATGTATCCGATTCGGTTGCCTATGCCTCATGCGTTCTTGCGGATCATCTTGACGTGAAGGCTATTGTCGCCACAACCCGTTCCGGTTCAACCGCGGCTCATATTTCACGGTTCAGGCCGAAACCGGTCATAATAGCTCTTTCTCCTGAAAAGAGCGCCATAAGACGCCTTGCCCTTTACTGGGGATGCCTCCCGATCCTTGTTGCCGGAACAAAAGGAAAGGATGAAAAGACCGATACTGCCCTTCCGGCCCTTGCTTCAGGTTATGTTAAAAAAGGTGACCTTGTTGTTATTACCTCCGGATATCCCGAATATGTCGAGGGCACAACTAACATGATGAGGGTTGTAAAACTTTAATCAACAGTAGCCGGTGGTCAGGGGGCAGTGGCCAGAAAAAAACAGACGAGAGACAAGTAACCGGGAACCAGCAGGCGGATAAGAGGTGAAACGATTATGGGATTTATAAGGGATCAGGAGGAGCGTCTGGTAGTAGGTCTTTTGACTGCGAAATATCAGAAGAAGAATCTTCCTGTGCCCGATATTTCCGAATTGAGGCGCCAGGCCGCAATAATAGTCGATGAGGCCCACGGTATTGCCCGTGAAAGGGGGAAAAACTTGCTTTCAATCGTAAAGGGTATGGTGGAAGAATTGAGAGTAAAAAAATAGAAAGGGTTTCAAATGGCAGGCGACGACATATCAAAGCTCAGCATAAAAAAAGCCGGTACCGTTGCGGGTGCGGGGAAAAAGAAAAAATATATTATTTTACTGATAATAATATTCGTATTGATTGCAACAGGGATTCTTTACAAACAGGGACTTCTGACTCCTGCCCTTGAAGTCAGGGTCTCAAAAGTTGTTAATATTTATCCGTCCCAGACATATACGCTTCTTAACGCAAGCGGCTATGTGGTTGCCCAGCGGAAAGCGGCCGTTGCTTCAAAAATCACAGGGCGGCTCGTTTATTTAGGCGTTGAAGAAGGGAGCAGGGTTAAGAAAGGCCAGGTAATTGCCAGGCTGGAAAACGATGATGCCGTTGCGGCAAGAAACAGAGCCTTGGCCAACGTCAATGCCGCCAAGTCTGCACTGGAACAGGCTATGGCTGAGTTCGATGACGCAGTATTGAACTTCAACAGGATGTTAAAACTCTATGAAAAGGGAAGCGTGGCAAGATCTGAGAATGATATTGCCGAAGCAAGATGGAAAAGGGCAAAAGCCGCCGTATCAGCCCATAAGTCCTCAATCAAGGCCAGTGAAGAAGCGCTTAAGGAAGCCGAGGTACTGCTTGAATACGCGACTATCAGGGCGCCTTTTGACGCGGTAGTGCTCACAAAGAATGCCGACATCGGCGATATTATTACTCCTCTTGGCGCTGCCACAAATGCAAAGGCAGCGGTTGTGGACATTGCGGATATGGAATCACTTCAGGTAGAAGTAGATGTTTCCGAGTCGAATATCGGTATTGTGAAAAACGGACAGCCGTGCGAGATTCAGCTTGATGCCCTTCAGGATTCACGGTTCAGAGGAGCAGTTCACATGATAGTTCCAACTGCCGACAGGACGAAGGCATCGGTCATGGTAAAGGTGGCCTTTAAGGAAAAAGATCCGCGGATACTTCCCGAGATGAGTGCCAAGGTAGCCTTTCTTGCCCGGGAAGTCCTGCCGGAAGAAGAAAAACGTTTAGCGGCAATTCCGGCTGATGCAATTACCGGATTTGAAGGGAAGGAGTCTGTTTTTATAGTAAAAGACGGCCATGCATATAAAACAGAGATAAAGACCGGAAGGCGAATCGGGAACCTGGTGGAGTTATTAGGCGGAGCAGGGATTGGCGAAATCATGGTTGCAAAGCCCACAAATAAAGTCAAAGACGGTATAAAGATTAAGGCTCTGGAGGATTAATACAGGAATTGGCGTCTATCATAGAGATTAAAGACCTTACTAAATCATACCGCAGGGGAAATCAGTCCATCGTCGTCCTGGAGAACATATCCCTGAATATAGAAGAGGGGGATTTTCTTGCCCTTATGGGGCCTTCGGGCTCGGGCAAAAGCACACTGCTCAACCTTATAGCAGGTCTCGACAAGGCGGACAGCGGAAGTATTAAGGTTGGAGGAATTGATATTTCCATCCTTTCAGAATCCATGCTTGCAAAATGGAGATCTGAAAATGTCGGATTTATTTTTCAGTTCTATAATCTTGTTCCGGTATTAACCGCCTTTGAGAATGTTGAATTGCCCCTGATTTTGACGGATCTCTCCAAAAAAGAGCGGAAAGAACACGTCACCACAGCCCTTAGGCTCGTTAACCTTGAAGACAGGATGGATCATTATCCCCGCCAGCTCTCGGGCGGTCAGCAGCAGCGGGTTGCGATCGCAAGAGCTGTTGTAACAGATCCCACAATGCTTGTCGCTGACGAACCGACCGGCGACCTCGACAGGGCAGCGGCTGAAGAGGTGTTACGGCTTATGGAGAGGCTGAGCGGGGAGATCGGAAAAACGGTTATTATGGTGACTCATGACCCGCGGGCAGCAAAAAAAGCCAACAATATGAAGTACCTTGAAAAGGGTGTTCTTGCCAATGCTCCTGAAGCTTCTTTTTCGGAATGCCTTTAGACACAAGCTCCGTGCCGGACTGACCATCTGCGGCATATCCGTTGCAATTCTTGCATTCGGCCTTCTCAGGACAGTTGTCAGCGCTTGGTATGCAGGAGTTGATGCATCTTCTTCCACCCGTCTGGTTACTCGTAATGCGATCTCACTGGTCTTTCCTCTTCCCCTTTCATACAAGGATAAAATACGGGGTGTGGAGGGAGTTAAAATAGTTTCTCTCGGGAACTGGTTCGGGGGAATATACATTGAAGAGAAGAATTTTTTTGCCAATTTTGCGGTTGATTCCAAAACATATCTTGACCTCTATCCTGAATTTGTAATCCCTCCCGACCAGAAACTCTCCTTTTTAAAGGAAAGGAAGGGTTGTGTGGTCGGAAGCAAACTGGCAAAAAGGTTCGGATGGAAATTGGGGGATACGATTGTCTTAAGGGGTACAATATTCCCGGGCAACTGGGAGTTTATCCTGCAGGCCGTATACAAGGGAAGGAACAAAACAATAGATGAAAGCCAGTTTTTCTTTCACTGTGATTATCTGAACGAAACGATGAAAAAGGTCCAGCCCCGAAGGGCTGACCAGGTGGGTTTTTACATAATCGGCACTTCTTCTCCGGATATTGCCGCCTCAACCAGTAAATCGGTAGACAGCCTTTTTAAAAATTCTTTCGCGGAAACCCTGACCGAGACCGAAAAAGAATTCCAGATGAGTTTCATCGCTTTAAGCCAGACTATCCTGACGGTAATTCAGCTTGTTTCCCTGGTGGTTATAGTCATTATCCTCGCAGTTGTGGCAAATACGATGGCCATGTCCGTGCGTGAGAGGATGA
>JAUYEO010000176.1 GCA_030689795.1 Desulfobacterales bacterium
TATAATTGAAAAAGGAGTTTCTGCAGGCGAAAAGGTTGTTACGGATGGACATCTTCGGCTTACACCCGGAGCCCCAGTCGAAATTACTGACGGCGTAAAACCCGGAAATAATAATATCAAAGCTGAAAACAAAGAGGTTCAGCCGTGAATATTGCCAGACTATTTATCAGCAGGCCTGTCATGACAACCCTGGTGATGGCTGGCCTGCTTCTGTTCGGGGTGATGGCTTACCGTACACTGCCCGTAAGCGATCTGCCGAATGTCGATTTCCCGACCATCCAGGTAACAGCGAGTCTGCCGGGAGCGGATCCTGAAAACATGGCTGCAAGTGTGGCAACTCCTCTTGAAAAGGAGTTTTCCACAATAGCCGGGGTTGACTCGATGTCCTCTTCAAATACGCTGGGCTCAACGCGTATTACTCTTCAATTCAGCCTGGAAAGGGATATTGATGCGGCAGCCCAGGATGTTCAGTCCGCCATTGCAAAAGCAGCCCGACAACTTCCGCCGGGAATGCCCACTCCCCCGACCTACCAGAAGGTTAATCCTGCGGATCAGCCTGTTTTGTATCTTTCACTTGCTTCCGCCACGCTTCCGCTCTCGTCGGTCAATGAATATGCCGATACAATGATTGCCCAGAGGATCTCGATGGTCAGCGGAGTAGCGCAGGTTGCAGTTTACGGCGCCAAGAAGTATGCCGTCCGTGTGCAGCTTGATCCGAAAGCAATGGCCTCGCGCGAGATCGGCATCGATGAGGTAGCCCAGACAATCGAGCGCGGAAATGTGAATCTTCCGACAGGCACACTGTATGGTGAACATCAGTCATTCAATATTCAGGCCGACGGCCAGTTGATGAATGCGGCAGGCTTCAGACCCCTTGTTGTGGCATGGCGAAACGGCTCTCCCGTGAGGCTTGAAGAGATAGGCAACGTTATTGACAGTGTTGAACGCGATAAGATATTTACCTGGCGCAACAACGTCCGGTCTATTGTGCTTGCGATTCAGCGGCAGCCCGGAACAAATACCGTCGCAGTGGTAAACGATATAAGAAAACTTCTGCCGGTATTTGAAAAACAGCTTCCTGCCGCGGTGCAAATGCTGGTCATGTTTGACCGCTCGGAGTCGATCAGGGATTCGGTAAATGACGTTAAATTTACCCTGGCGCTTACCATCGGCCTTGTGATCATGGTCATTTTCATATTCTTAAGAAATCTTCCCGCCACCATTATACCAAGCCTCGCGCTTCCGATGTCGATTATTGTCACGTTTGCAGCCATGAAGCTCATGGGCTTCAGCGTCGACAACCTCTCTCTGATGGCTTTGACTCTTGCGGTAGGCTTTGTGGTGGATGACGCGATCGTAATGCTGGAAAATATTGTCCGCCATCTCGAGATGGGAAAAGGAGTTCTGCAGGCGACTCTTGACGGTTCAAAGGAGATCAGCTTCACCATTCTCTCGATGACAATCTCGCTTGCAGCGGTCTTTATCCCTGTCCTCTTCATGGGCGGAATTGTCGGGAGGCTCTTCCGGGAATTTGCGCTCGTTATAACGGTTGCGATCCTTCTGTCGGGCTTTGTATCTTTAAGTCTTACCCCCATGCTCTGCAGCCTCTTTTTAAAGCCGAAGGAAGCCGTGCGCCACGGCCGGATTTATACGGCAACCGAATCTGTTTTCAGCTGGATGCTCAGACTGTACCAGAAAACTCTCAGCCTGGCCCTCCGGTTTCATGTGATAACTTTTCTGATTTCCCTTGTTGTGCTCGCGGGAACAGTCTTCCTGTTTGGAAAGGTCCCGAAGGGATTTTTACCCAGCCAGGACACGGGTCAGATAGCAGGCTTTACGGAAGCTTCCCAGAATATCTCTTTTGAATCAATGGTTCGTCACCAGACGGCGCTGCATGGAATTCTGGAGGCAGAGCCTGCAATTGATACCTATATGTCGTCCGTTGGGGTAGGGGGGCCGAACCTTGCCGGCAATTCCGGAAGGTTTTTTATCCGCCTCAAACCAAGGAAAGAACGAAAAGAGAGCGCGGATGAACTTATTCAGAAATTAAGGCCAAAACTGGCGACAGTCCCGGGAATTCAGGTTTTTTTGATGAACCCGCCGGCCATCAGTGTAGGAGGTAGAACGACCAAGGGCCTTTATCAATATACCATTCAGGGTCCGGATACCGGCGAGCTTTACGGGTTTGCGGCGATTCTTGAAAAAAAGATGAAGGAGATGCCGAAATTTCAGGATGTAAACAGCGACCTTCAGATGAGCAACCCGGAAATAAGGGTTGAAATAAACCGCGACAAGGCGTCGGCTCTCGGCATCACAGCTCATCAGATCGAGGATGCATTACGAAGCGCCTACGGCTCGCGCGAAGTATCCACCATATACACTCAGACAAACAGCTACAAGGTTATCATGGAGCTGATGCCCGAATTTCAGAGGGATCCGTCAGCCCTTTCGCTTTTGTATATCCGATCATCAGAAGGAAAACTGGTTCCTTTAAGCACAATAGCCGAATTTAAACCCGGCGTCGGGCCTCTTTCGGTCAATCACTCGGGGCAGCTTCCTTCCGTGACCATTTCATTTAATTTAAAACCCGGAATCTCTCTTGGCGAGGCCGTCTCGGATGTCGGGAAGATTACGCAGGATCTTGTACCTCCGACCATAAGCGGCAGCTTTCAGGGAACAGCCCAGGCCTTTCAGGATTCTTTTAAAGGTATGCTTCTGCTTCTGGTCATGGCCATACTGGTGATCTATATAATACTTGGAATTTTATACGAAAGTTTTATTCATCCGCTTACGATCCTG
>JAUYEO010000178.1 GCA_030689795.1 Desulfobacterales bacterium
GCAGTCTTGAAACCGTTTTTCCTGTCAACGGCTTTTTTCTGTGATGCTTTGCGCCGAATATTTCATCTTCCGTTATTATCGCCAATGATTCTTCCGGCCAGACAAATCCTGAAGAGATGCTTCCAAGGCAAACAGATGCGCCGCCTTTAATATTATGAATCCCCGGGAATCCCTCCTTAGTTTCCATTTGTATTCCGTATGGTAAAAGCAGAGATTTGATTCTTTCGGACTGAGATCTGGTGCTGCAGACAAGCATGACAGCGCAGCGGAAACTTATTTTTTCATTGATCCATTCGGCAAGGGGGGTGAGATGATTTTCTTGTTCAACGTTGTTCCTGAGATTCTGAATCACCTGATCGTTATTTTCGATAAAATTATTACAATTAACAATACAGGCTCTCTTTTCATCTCCACAATACACTTCTATCGCCCTGAAATTCAAATGCTTCTTAATATCGATTGATTCGGTTGCTTCTTCCCATGAAAGATAGGCGCTTTCCGGTTCAACACAGAGCTTTCTGCGGTCGCGGGCGGAAAGATAATTTTTAGATTCCTGCTCCTGTACTTCGAGTGCCGATTTTTTAAGCTCTTCCGGTTCATCCCTTACAAAAAGGATTTTTTCCGGCAGATAATCGAAAAGAGAACCCGGTTTTGAATAGACCAGGGGAATCAAGCTTTCAATATCCGGAAGCACACCCTCTCTTTTTATTTTATCGATCAATTCGCGCACCATTGTCACCGGCATTTCAAGAGCGGCTGCCTGCTCCCTTATCCGGCCTATAATAGTGTTTAAGTCTTCATTCTTAAATATCGCTTCTTTCGCAGGGATAATAATCGCCTCTGAGACGGCCTTTAAAGTTCTCTGGCTCGATGCCGAAAAAAATCTTATCGATTCCACAATATCGCCGGAAAGCTCGATTCTCAAAGGATCGGGATACAAAGGAGTAAAAACATCCAGAATGCCGCCTCTTACGCAATAATCTCCGGGCTCTTCCACTATCAAAGATCGTGTATAACCCCCGGAAACCAGTTTTTCGATGAAAAGATCCCTGTCTATCTCCTCCCCCTCCATCACAAGTTCGGCAAAACCGAAAAGCTCCTGTTTCGGAATAAGTTTCCGGAGCAATGCGCCCGGAGTCGTTATTATTATCGGAGGCGCTTCACTTCCGGCGATTCTATACAGCGTATTTATGCGGGTTGATGCGATTTCGTTCTGATAGAAAACGGACTTTAAAGGAGAGCTGTTATACTGTGGGAAAATCATCACAGGCAGTTCACGGCCGTTAGAAAAAAAAGTCAGATCCCGTGCGAACCGCTCCGCCTCTTTAACCGAATGGACAATTACCAGCATCGGCTGCCCGTATTTTTCATACAATCTGAATAAAATATATGCTTTTTCGGAACCCGCCAATCCGACGACGTCGGTTCCTTTTTCTCTTTCTGCAATGAGTTTGAAAAGCGAATTGAAAGAATGATTTTTATCTTGATTTTGACACATAAACAAAGTACCTATTTTCCACAAAAAAAAGCCGACGTAGCTCACACGGTAGAGCAGCTGATTCGTAATCAGCAGGTAGGCGGTTCGATTCCGCCCGTCGGCTCCAGTAAAATCAAAGGGTTAGGCAATCACAGCTTAACCCTTTTTTATTTGCCAATCATTTTTTACCGCTATTTTACCGCTTTAACTTTGTAGCCGATTAGCTTTCGCCTGACATTCGTGAACTATTTGATCATAATTGTTCAGGATTTGTGGAGGCGGAAGAGGGCCTTGAAAGGACGAAGTTTCTACTTTTGTAATGGCGGCATTCTGTGTATTTCGGGGAGCTATAGGATGTTGACTGACTTTTTTCCCACCCTTAGCCATTTGCTTTGCATTCTTGTTCTTTTTTGTAGACCGAAAGGACGGCTCTCATATCGTCGCCGATGGCTTTCCAGTCTTCCTGGAAGGCGCGGGCATCGGCTAATTCCCCGGTTGCAGATATATTATAGGTGTTCAACGTCCCGGCAAAATCAAAGAGACGCGCAACCCCCCCGATAAAACCGGGTCTTGCAAACAAAAAAAATGACCTGCCCATTTCATTATTTCCCCTCTGTATGCCTCCGTTTAATTGCTTCTGTCCCGCTTGTCAAGGGGTTATTTTTTTGTTTCTTCCAAATTAAAACCGACCTTGAGCGCGTTCAGAATGCTATCGGGTCGATTAATGATGTGGTTGATGCGGAAGATCCATCTGGAAAGGGCAACGAAAAGCAGGATACCGAGGATTCAGAAGTATGGGGCATCCCGGATCTTGTCTCGATCGCTCATTCTTTGATCAAGTTCCTTTCCATTTCGTCAATGAATGCGAAGATATTCGGGTTTCCAAAAAAACCTTCGACATGATCGGCGCCTATGTGAAGATGAAGTGGAGCATAAGGCAGGTCTGTGTGATGGGGTGCATTATCGAATCGTCTGACCGGTTTTTCCTCTGCATTCTGCCAATGGAAACTGTATTTCAGAGAGCGATATACGCTTTTCAATGCCGGCAAGCATGTCAACGGTCGCCGACCATTCTACATAATCCATATCGTCGCCCATCGCCCCCGTTTCATAACGTCTGCAGAAATCTTCGGAACTCAACCTGTATTTTTCTTCGAATCCGATCTTCTGCTGCAGCAGACGCTGTTTTAATTCATCCATCCGAGAGGCTTCGCGCTTTAATAATTTCTCAATGGTCAGATTCACCACCGGATCAACGGCGGCAACATCAACGGCGATATATCTTTCCAGTAATTTCACCTTTTCAAGAACAGTCATGACAAGACCTCCTTTATTTAGTCCCACCAGCCCGGTTTGGGCAATTTTCCTTCGCGACACCAGCGTCGTTCATCTTTTTTTATTTTAAATCAGAAACGAGGATTTGTAAATCTATTAAGTCAGCCTGTTTTTCGGCTTTGTGCCTGAATCGCAATAGCAACCGCATTCCCGGCGGCTTGCTGCGGGGAGCTTCAATCTTTCCCCCATTTCATCTGCTCAACTGATACTTTGATGACCCCTACACTTGCCTTGGGAAAGGATAGAAACGCATAATTTCATGGGCGTCCCGCTGCCCCCCCCCTTGATAACTCGAATATTTTACCCCTCACCCTAACCCTCTCCCGCAAGGGGAGAGGGGATTTTCGAGAGCTTTGCAATTGGCTCACCTGTTATCGGCATAATTATTTAAAAACTTTAACAGAAATAATATTGTTAATTTGAAAACATGGATGTTGCCAATCAAGTGGAGCTGTCTTATTATGTTTTAAAGCTCCCGCAACAAGCCGCGGGAATGCGCTTGCTATTGCGGTTCAACAGACAAGAGAAAAAAGAAGAGCGGTTCTTTCCCATTACACAGCCTTTTTTGATTTTATAAGATGAAAGTTATGGATACAGTCAGCGAATACGTCAGCGCCAGGATCTCACAGTTGAACTTTTACAGTGATATCCCGCTTTATACCAAAGCCCAAAACGAAATGTATGTTTTGTATAAACCGCGCGGAATTACACTCGGTGAAATGCGCATTTCCGAAGGGATGCACCCCAAAGAGTTGTACATTAAACAATCGGATAAGATAGCGGGCCTCCAGGAAGCCCAGAAAGGGTTTAACAAACAGCTTGAGCAGGATGTAATATCCGGAAATCCTGTGAAGATTAAAGAAACCCTGGTCGCTGTCGTACAGGAAACTCTGGCTGAACCCCGAAGCGGCAGCCTGGAGGGTATTTCCGACACTGTAGGTATTTTTGTCGGCGGCTACTCCAGAGAATCCGGTGTGATTAGAAATTTGATCGATCTGTCATCTAAAGACTATTCTTCCACACTGCATTCCATAAACGTCATGGCAATGGCATTAAACTTTGCATTTCATATGCAGTCTCCGCCGGAAGAAGTGAAGTTGCTGGGGTTATGCGGTTTGCTGCACGATGTAGGGAAAACCAAAATCAAAGGCGACATTCTGACAGCGCCCAGAAAATTGACCGATGATGAATTTGAAGAAATGCGCAGACATACCATCTATGGATATAACATATTAAATGATTGTAAATTCGATAAAAAGGAAATAGCGGGCTGCGCTCTGGATCATCACGAAAAAATTGACGGAAGCGGATACCCCAACAGAAAAACAAGGATATCGAGAATATCTCAGGTAATTGGTATGATCGATTGTTATGAGGCGTTGACAAACGATGACCGGCCTTATCGCAGCGCAATGGAGGCATACAAAGCGCTAAGTACAATCATTAGGGAAGACGTGAAGTCGGGTAAATTCGATGAAAAACTGTATACTCAATTAATAAAAAGTTTAGGAAATTAAAGGGAAATTACAGTCTTTGCGGCCTGGCGTATGGTGAGCACAACAGCTTCCTCTCTGAGGATTTTCCAAGCACGAATATTTTCTATCCTGCTATTCGGACTGATATTGACTCAGCATCTCTAATTCAGAGCAGCAAGCCCTTACAGCTTCCAGTGATCCGCTCAGATTGATAACCTGATCAGGAAAGTCGATACTCAACAAGTTGCATCCGTTTAAAACTGAAATTCCGGCTACAAGGTTTAAATACCGGTTTTTATCCGGAAATGTTGAGTCCATGGGTTCACCCCCCTTCATCGGTTGAACCGAAACAGCGAGCGCATTCTCCGCTGTTTGCGGCTGGGAGATTCAAAATTAATCACCCAATTATTGAGATCAGTTTTAATTATTTGAATGGCTTCCCAAAATGCCGTTATTGTCAACGGTGGCAATCTTGTCTTTTAAAATTTCTATTTTTATTATTAGAAGATGCCCGTCTGATAAGATGCACGCACATCCGAGAAGCTTTAATTATATTATCGGTAACACTGCTAAAAATCTTTAGCTTTAAATATATATCAAAGCAAAATTTATACCAATCCTATTGACGATTGTAATATTAATTAAAATGATGGATTATCTTCAAAAAGAGTCGGGGATCCTATCAGAATTGAAAGAATCAAAGAATGGGGAGCTTCAAATGCTTGGAAATCATCCTGCCACGCAGCCTGTTGTGTCAAAATTTTGACCTGCATACAATAAGCATCCACTATTTTATCCCGGCAAGGGGAAACTTATGAGAATAAGGGCTGTTTGAAATCACCATCTGGACCGCCTGTCGTTTTTTTATATTTATCAGGATAGGGCCGATCAGATTGGCCGTCATTTTATCGGGTTCGCCTTTGGGGATGTTGGCAACTACATACAACTCCAAATCACTGTCAACGGCATCGTTCCAGGACATCGCCTTTGCGGCTTCATCTGCCGCTACATCATAGTCCGGCACAAAAAGAAACGGACTGGTTACTACAAAAGCCAGCGATGGATCATCCACGGACTGGTACCAGAAAAACGGAGAATTTTCCTTATGCCGAAACAGCACAAACCGCTTTTTTTCCGAAAATCCCAGCATCCCGGAAGACATATGAATTATCTTGTCTTTATTTACGCTGATGGTTCCGAATCGTGTAGTTATAATTTTCACCTTTATTCACCATTCGATTGGGTTTTGTTCAAAATTGAAACAGCCCTGGTAAGATCGGACGCGTCGATTTCCGACGCTTCCAGATTTTGTTTCCGAATTCTGTCGTATATCTCCAGCCGGTGAATGCTGATAGACCTGGGCGCTTCAATCCCAAGTTTGACAAGCGATCCCTTTACCTCAACCACGGTAACAACGACATCATCGCCGATCGTAATCCGTTCACCCGGCTTTCGTGTTATAACCAGCATGGCATTTCCATGACACTCCAAAAATATTTATTTCAGATAATCGACCAGGCTTAACTGCATAACCCTGGATGAAGACGCCAAGGCTGCCTGGTACGCAAGTTCTTTTTCTTTAAGGTCGATGATCGCTTCGGCGATATCCGCATCTTCGATAGCCGAAAGCCTGTCTGTGTTTACGATCTTCAAATCCTGAAAAATATTCTCCTTGATCTCCATGCGGCTCGCTTTAGAGCCAATGTCCGAGATATTGCTCGACATCTCATTGAAATGAGCGGTCAAACCGGTGAGGCTGGCCTGGATACCGGCAATATTGTTGCCGTTCAAGTCGTCTATCAAATCGCTCAGGGTTGTAAAGATCGTTCCAAACACTTCTTCCCCGTCTCTTCCCACCTGAACTGTTGCATCCCTGCCTATTTTGACGGCAAACGGCTCGTCGTTGCCGTTGTAAGTGATACCGTCGCTGCTGAAGGGGGCCGTATCGGTTTTTGATCCTGAAAAAATATACCGCCCGCCCACCTCGGTATTTGCCAGTGACACGATCTCATCCAGCATGTTTTGAACGGTCAGTGAAGCTGATGCTCTTTGCATAGCCCCTGTAGTACCGGATGCCATCTGGATACTCAATGCCTTTGCATCGGAAATCAATTCCTGCACATGGCTCAATGCGCTCTCGGATGAGACCAACCAGGATTTTCCCAGTGAGATGTTTCTTCCCATCTGATCGAGACCGGAAAGCACCGACTTGATCTTCAGGGACTGTGTAAGTCCGACAGGATCATCCGATAGATCTGAAATGCGTTTGCCTGAGGAAACGATCCTGCTTGCGTTGTTCATCTCCTCGCTTGCTATGCCCAGATTGAACCTTACCATATCATATATGGTTTTATTGGCTACCCGCATAATGATCTTCTCCCATATCCTATTTCACGCTGAGCAGTGTGTCCAGCATTTCGTCCGCCGTACTGATCAGTTTTGCCGCCGCGGCGTACGCCTGCTGGAATTTAATAAGGTTGGTCATTTCTTCATCAAGCGATACGGCGGAAATGCCGTCGCGTATGTCACTTAATTTACTTACCATCATTTCATTAAAGGATGTATTTCTCGAAATGCCGGACGAGGTGATCCCTATTGAACCGACCATGGAATGATAATAGTCTTCAAGGCTTGTCGTAATGGCGCCTTCCGTATTTCCATTGATCCTGTCGCATGTCCAGCGTGAGATACTCCGAGACGCATATTGAAGGTCGGAAACGGCCATTGCGTTCCGGTTGTCTCCTGCAGCAAATGACCCGTCCACATTAATCAGGGCCGCAGCTATGGCATTCAGGTCGGAACCGATCCTGTCATTCACGGCAATATTTCCGGCGCTCGAACCTGAAAAAAAAGTATTGATGCCGAGAGCGGCCAATACATTGCTCGTGTCATCGGAAAAGGCAAAGGTGAAGCCGCTGTCGGCATCAATCTTCAGGGTATTTTCCGGCGTTATGGATGCGCCGATATTGACCACCGCATCTATGGCAGCGCTCAGGCTGGTGAGGGTTGTCCCGCCAACATCGGCATCAATGGTGATAGTGGTTGCCCCCCCTCCGACTACGGCCCCAAAGGAGTCATAAATCCACAGCTTAAAGCTCCCGTCGGCGATCTTGTCCTGGTAATCAAGGCCTGAATCGCCGGTGCCCAGTTCCTCACCCGCATCTGTGACCGCGTATGTCCCTGTAACTGTGGATAAAGCCGCCAGACCGGTCCCCTGGCTGTGCTGCAGGTTTACAGACCAGGCAAATTCTTCGGCAAAAGCATCAAGGTCAAGTGTATATTTGGCAAGGATCTGATCTCGCATATCAAGCCATCCGCCCAGTTTTCCATTGCCGATATAGCCGGTAATGTCTGTATTATTTCCGTCGGAACCCTGCCACAATACTTTGTTTCCGTTTGTGCCTCCGAGAGTCAAATCATAGCTGCTGTTCCCGCTGACCAGGACGCACCCTCTGGCCGTAACAATCGTAATAGATCCGTTCTCCTGCTCAAAGGATTTCGTATCAATGTATCCGGAAAGCTCCGATAAAAGATCGTTGCGCTTATCTCTTAAGTCGTTGGCAATACTGCCTGTTTCCATTCCGGGAATTTGTTTGTTGATTTCCGCAATTTCTCTGGTGATCCGATTGATTTTGCCGATCCCCGCATTTACAGCATTGGTCAAATCAGTGTCGAATTGATTCATTTCCGTATCGAGCAAATTCAGCTGCTCCGACAACTGGAGGCTGTATTCATAAAGGGCGCTGCGTTCAGAAGAGCCGGACGGATTGTTTGTAATATCCTGCCACAGATTCCAGAAACCGGTCATCAGGTTACTGATACTGGTCTGTGTATTTTCGTTAAAGATCCCCTCGAGAACTTTTACATAGCTCTCCATCTCTTTGGAGTAGAGCAGACCCGACTGTTGCTGCATGAGCCGATTTTCAACAAACTGGTCGGAAGTCCTCATCACAGTGTTTGTGTCTACACCCCGGCCAAGAAGCAATTCGCCGTAAGCCGCGGGAATTTTCGCTTCGTAAACGGGATTCTGTCTGGAATAGCCAGGAGTATTAATATTGGCAATATTATGAGCCGTTACGTCAAGACCATAACGCTGTGCGGACAAAGCATCTTTGGCGATATCAAATACCAGTCCCAGACTTGACATGATCAGACCTCCCTGCTCAATATCATGTTGCTTTTTGATTGGTTCAGCCGGCATCTGTCGTTATATATGACATCCTGCCGGGCCTGACCTGAAATGATTGATATAATTTCATCAAGAAACTTCAGTGAATGATCCACAGCACGCACATTTAATTCACGTATGGCATCGATCTCATTTTTCAACTTTTGGAGCGTATAATATAGTTCGTGAAATTTTGCCCGGTCCTTTACCGGTACACGGGCCATTATCAGGGCCGGAGCAAGATGCTGCTGATCGGGTTCGAAATGAACGGCAGAAAATATCTTCTGCCTTATGGAATCTATCTTTGAACAGAGCTCATCTTTTTCCTTTGAAATATTCCACAGATTGTCCAAGTCCATATTGATCAATGCTTCTTTTTCTCTTTTAAAACAATGGAGCAGATCATTATAGAGAAATATTTTTTCGTACAAGCTTTTTTCAAGATACTCCACCATCGTCTCTTCCATAAAACGAACCCCCTGGGTTAGTTATCGGTATATTCAGCCCAAACCTTAACAAAAGATAGACTGAATGCTGTAAAACATCTCGTAAGGCCTTTACCCTTGAATCTTTCACCCGTTTTTCCGGCCCCTGCCCCCTGAACCCTGAGCCTTTCACCTTCCCGCTTTCCACCTTCAGCCTAAAGCCTATTCTTAAGCTTCTCTAAAAGTATGTTCGCAAGTCCTATTCCCCCGCTGCCTGCGATTTCTTCACTCAGCTTTTCATCATACATGGCGTACAGTATTTTACTTTCATGGCTTTTGCCGACCGGATCAATCTCCGAAGCGCTCGCTCGCATCGTCTTGAGCATATATGTCAGGAAAATCGACTCGAAATCCGCACACGCCTTTTTCAGCTTCTCCTGCGAAGCATCCTTCTTATTGTTCGCTGAAACAGGGGATGGTGAAGCATCCTTAACAATCATATCCTTCTCCTCTATATTATTTCCAGCTCGGCCTGAAGAGCTCCCGCCGCTTTGATCGTCTGCAGGATGGTAATGAGGTCTCGTGGCGTAACGCCTATGGAATTAAGGGCTCGCACCAGCTCCCCGACAGTTCTTCCGCTTTCGAGCAAAAGCAGTCGGGCTTTTTCCTCATTGACCTTTATGTCTGTATCGGGTGTCACAACAGTCGCTCCGCCCGGCGCAACGACCGTGCCGTTTTCCATCTTTACGGGATTTCCGACAGACCGGGAGACTCCAAAAGGCATCGGTTGTGAAACATCCTTAGATTCTTTTATCTGTATGTTAAGGTTTCCATGAGCAACGGCAACAATCGAAATCCTGACATTCTCTCCGATCACCACTGTGCCGGTTTTCTCGTTTACAATAACCCTGGCCACCATATCGGGCGTGACATCAAGGTTGCCCAATTGTGCAATAAGGCGAACCACATCGTTCTGAAACACTTCAGGAACCTTTATTTTTAGAGTACCTGAATCCACGGGTTTGGCAATGTCTTCTCCGAAATGAGTCTTGATCACTTCCGAAACCCTTGTGGCAGTTATAAAATCCGGATTTTCCAGCATAAGAATCAGCTCTTTTTTATCTTCCAGCGACACGAGGACCTCTTTCTCGACTGAAGCGCCGTTGCTTATCCTTCCGACCGTGGGATGATTCTTCGTAACTCCGCCACCTGCGTCGCCTCCGGATTCATACCCGCCGACGATAATTGGACCCTGGGCCAGAGCATATACCCTGCCATCGACTCCTTTCAACGGAGTAAGCAGCAGCGTCCCACCCTGGAGGCTTTTGGCATCTCCGATGGATGATATTGTTACATCAATATTTTTTCCGATCCGGGCAAAGGGCGGAAGTTCTGCATTTACCATTACCGCGGCAACGTTGTTGACCTTTACATCCTGAGGGTTCACGCGTATTCCCATTTTTTCCATCATATTTGCCAGTGCCTGAATGGTAAAACCGGTGCCCCCCTTGTCTCCGCTGCCGTTAAGACCGATGACCAGGCCATACCCGAAAAGCTGGTTTGTTCTGATCCCTTTTATCGAAGCCAGATCCTTTATTCGGGCTGACAGAACCATTGAAGGGAAGAGCAGGCTAAGCAGCAACATTGACAAAAATATTATTTTAAAACGGCCAGACATAATCAATAGCTCCCATCAACCATCCCGGTTTCTGTTTATCCCCCACCGGGCCTGTTCCGGAATATGCAATCCTCGCATCGGCCACATAAGCCGAAGAGATCTCGTTGGACGGACTGATATCACCGACCCTTATTATCCCAGAGAGTGTTATATATTCCGTTTCGTTATTAACCCTGATTTCCCGTTTTCCGTTTACAAGCAGGTTGCCGTTCGGAAATACCTTGACAACCACAGCAGAAACATATGCCTTCACGTGCCCGTCCCTGTCGCTGGAACCTTTTCCGTCGAATTTCATACCCAGAGAGGCCAGCATAAGGTCTTCCGTCGCCGGATTCGCAGGAAGCCCAAGCCACTTGTTTTTTGCCGACAGGTTCTTCAAAACACTTAAAACCTCCAGTTTCGATGCATCTATGCCCGACGTCCGGCTCGTGCTGGTATTGGCGTTCAGTTTTGCCTCTGGATCTTCAACGATCCTTACGATGACGATATCACCCACCTGCCTTGCACGACTGTCTGAAAAAAATGTGACCCCTTCGGTTTCGGACCATAAAGACCCCTCCGATTTGTTCGGGGGTTGATAGGCAAGCGGAGCCATTCCACGGGCATCGCTGTTTTCTTCACCTTTTACAGCCTGTTCGATATTCTGGAAACCGGCGGCACAACCTGTTAACAAAACCAGCATAATAAATAATGATACGATGTTTTTTGCAGTCATTTTTCCCTCAAAAATCCACCATTACGGTTGAATCATTAATCACCCTTGCGTTTATATTCTTCTTGCTGACCGCATTCTGAACCCTGATATATTCACCCAGACATCCTTTCTCCAGGATTCTGCCGGGAGCAGTCACTCTTATGCCTCCCAGCTCCGCCAGTATTGTAACCATATCGCCTCTCTTGACGATCGTCGCTTTTTGCAGCATATTATCCTTCAGACAGTCATTTTCCATCACATCGTGCTTGAGCATGAGGCCGACCGCCTGGTCCATATCGGTCAGGATATTCGGATGAAGACGGGAGATGTTTTTTTTCGCCAGATATATGTCGTCGCTGGTAATAATTTTTCCCTTATTAAGACGACGTGAGGCGCAGACCACGGAATCGAACACGTCAATCCATCCTGACAGTGTAACTTCTGTTCTGGGAACATTATCAATACTGACGATGGCTGTCAGCCGCACATGCCCGGATAGTTGTTCTTCACGTTCTTTCGGGAAAATTTTTAACGATACTTCTCCGGCAGGCAGCATTTTATTGCCGGTAACTGTAAATTTAGATATAATTATCTCGATGTTTTTCTTTTCCAGCCGGGAATTAATATACCCGCTAAAGGCTTCTTGAAACAGGGATTCCGGAATTGTCCGGCCGGAGACGTTTCCGATCTTCGAAGTTTCCGCCCTGTCAAAGGATTTCACTTCGAAAGCGAAACCGGACACCAGGAAGCAGGTCAGAATAATGATCGTGCAAACCGGTCTCTTCATAGTCATTACCTCTTGATGTTATTGGCTATTTGCAGCATATTGTCCGCTGTCTGAATCGACTTGCTGGAAATCTCATAAGCTCTCTGGGCCATAATCATCGAAACCATTTCTTCAACCACATCCACATTCGACATTTCGATAAATCCCTGCGCAATGGTGCCCATACCATTCGAGCCCGGTATCCCTGTAATGGCTTCACCGGACGCATCGCTTGCTCTAAACAGATTATGACCCATGCTGAAAAGACCTGCCGGGTTCGCGAACGAATACAGCTCGATCACTCCGAGTACAGTTGCCTGTCCGGAAGGATTAACAGCAGATACCGTCCCGGTTTTATCGATTTTGATTGTAACCGCATCCGACGTCGGGACCGCCATTGCCGGCTGCAATTTGTCTCCGTTCGGAGTTACGATGTTCCCGTCGGAATCCAGCTTGAAATTGCCGGCCCGGGTGTAAACCTCCTCTTCATTACTTATCACCTTAAAAAAACCCCTCCCCTCAATGGCCAGATCCAGTTCATTTTGCGTTCCCTTGAAGTCCCCCTGCATAAACATTTTCTGAACTCCGACCGGCATTGCTCCCATACCGATTTGAATACCGTTTGGGATCTGGTCTCCTGATGATGTTCTCGATCCGCCCTGGCTCAAGGTCTGATACATAAGATCTTGAAAATCGGGCCTGCTCTTCTTAAACCCCACAGTATTTACGTTCGCCAGGTTATTGGAAATAACATCAATCATCATTTGATTGGCGCCCATTCCGGATGCCGCCGACCACATTCCACGTATCATAAATGCCTCCTCTGTAATTAATATAATTCAGGATCGTTGACCAACTTGCTCGTTATTTCATCCGTATTCTGAATTGCCTTTTGAACCGACTCAAACGCCCTGAAAGCTTCAACCATTCTGATCATCTCTTCCGTTACGTTCACGTTCGACTTTTCTATATAATGATGCTGAACATCTAATTTTTCAGCAGTCAGGATGTCTTGCGCTTTCCCTTCGTAAACATAGTAATTCATCCCTTCTTTTCGGAGAAACCGCGGTTCCTTAAAATCTACAATCAGCAATTTATCCCCGGGGCTGCCGTTCTCGCTGATTTGTCCGTCATGACCTATGCTGAGATCCCCGCCGATTAACGTAATAGGACCATTTTGTCCCAGCACCTGATCACCATTCTGATTTACCAGCATTCCGTCCCGGCTGAGGCTGAAAGCTCCATTTCTTGAGTATCTGATTCCCGATGGTGTCTGGATCTTGAAAAAACCGGGGCCGATCAGTGCAACATCAAATTTGTTGCCCGTATTGACTACAGGACCCGGAGACAAATCAACGGAGGTCATTATCTTCGAAGAGAGAGCCACGTCGAACGAAATGATATCTTTTTTAAACCCGTCTGTATTGACGTTTGCCAGGTTGTTGGAAAGAGTTTCAAACCGAAGCTGCTGTACCAGAGAACCGTCAACTAATCCGTAATTGCCTGATATCAATTTTCCTTCTCCTCGATTAATATTGGATTAATATGGAATTGAATGCTTACAGAGATTAAAAGCAATATTGGTGCCAGATCGGCGGGACTGATCCGAATATTTAGTAAGTTAGAAACTATTTTCTGCGTTTTCCAGGCAGAAAATAGTTTCGTTAACGCACTTATCCCGTTTATCGGGGTTTGGGCAGGCTGAGGAAGATAGGCTATAGGCTGTGGGCTGAAGGCTGAAGGTAGACTGAAGCCTGAACACTTGTTTATGCAAAATGATGACCTTTTGACCGACAAAAATGGGAAATATTTGCCTATCCGGACGTTTCTTTCCGGTTCAGAGAATAGACAAAAACGAGTATTTCCGAGACAACCACATACAGTTCCGGCGGAATCTCACTGTTCAGTTCAAGTTCGGACAACATCTCAACCAGATCCGGATCATTGTGCACATGGATATTATGCTCTTTTGCAATCCGGATAATCTTCTCGGCAATCTTCCCCTTACCCGCGGCAATTACACGGGGCGCCTTTTCCAGTCCGGGCTTATACCTTAATGCGACAGCCTTATCGTATTCTTTGCGGGAAGTCATCTATGCCACCAGGTTGATATTGTTGTCCGCTGTTTGAATTATTTCCAGGAACAGCGGCTGTGTTACTATCTCAGGTTTTTTCAGCATGCACCCGATGTGTTGGATTTTCAATCCTTTATCCTCAAGACTTTTAACAAATGCCGGAATGCCGTTTTCGACCAGTTTCAGGGTCTCCCGGACAGCTATCTTAAACATTCCCTCAACCCTTTTTCCCTTAACGGCAAAGTCCGCCCTGATCGGCCCAAGTTTTGATAATTCCAATAATACCGAAATCTTCAGAGAGTGCTTCTCTCCGGCTGAATTTTCATTGGCATCTTTTTCTTTAACAGGGAACTGGAAGAGGAGCTGGATGATGATAAAATGTCCGTCCGGCAACAGAACCGGGATGGGAAGGAATATCTTTCGATCCTGCTCAAATCCCAACCGATCCAGTATCTGAATATTTTTCATGGCAGACAGCAATCGCAAGGAATCGAGATCCTCGCCCCCAGTCTCTGAAATGAGCCTCAAAAGCGATCCCTTCAGGTCGCTGTCGATAAGTTGTCTGATCTGATTACTGTCAATTGACTTTTGCCCGGCTGCATTTTTTAGTTTAGCCTCCCAGAATATGCCCGAATTTTCGATCATCTTACACAAAGATTCCGGCCTTCCCTCATTTAATAACTTTCCCGGTAAATCCTTTGTAATTTGATTCCATAACGCTTTTCCCGTTATTGAATCTCCGCCGCCATTGATTTTCTCAAACACTGATTTCCACAAATTTTCTTTCAGGGCCGACAGTATGACGGAAATATTGGCGGCCCCAGACACAGCATGATGGATGCTAACAGGACGAAGAACCGGAACGGGTAATAATTCTTTTACTTTCATCTCCAGGAGATCACCGGCTTTCAGCGGGATTCGGGTACCGGCGGTATATTTTCGTCCATTTATAAGAAGGATTGCAGTTTCTGAATCGAGAACTTTCAGAACTTTCCCTTTGATAATTTCGTTTTCAACAAACCCGGGAGTTTCTCCGGTGTTTTTCTTTTCTCCGGTAAAAACAGAAATGTTATGAGACGACAAGTTATCGAGCTCAATCAAGATATACCTCTGTTCAGTCTTGAAGACTTACTACAGGCTTTTAGGCTGTAGGCTTTTAGACTGTAGGAACACGCCATGCGCAACGACTAACAGCCTTCAGCCTTCATTCAGCTTTCAGCCTATCTCCCTGAGTAGTTACGTTTAAATCAAGTACGAGTTTTACTTCGCCTTTCGGAATCAAAAGCCTGTTTGCAATCTCTTCAACATTACAGCCTTTGCCCGCCAGTTCAACAATTTCATTTTTCCGATGGGAAAATGACTCTGCCGGCTTATTGGCCTGCGGGATTCCCTTGTCATCTGCCAGTAATGTATCGGCTCTGTTTAACATAAAATTCAGACGATCAATCCGGTTGTCCAGTTGCACGCTGAGTTTTTTGATCAGGTTGTATTTCATCCTGATCTGTTCCTTAAACTGCCCGCTTACTTTGTCCGCGTCGCCGAGCAAAGATTCGAAAAGACTGATTCCCTGTGCGAATACCTCTGCTTTAGGTATTAATCTGATTTTCCGGATAAGGAACACGCAGATAACCATAAGAACAATATCGATGCTTATTAAAATGACAATTAAATATTTCAGATCAAACATTATGGTCTCGTTTTAAATTAGGACGCCGATTTTCGCCGATGTCCGCAGATAATTATTTAGCTTTCCATATTTGACGGGCTCGTAAAAAGTCATATGCGAACGGATTTGAGATTTTTGGGAAATAGATTTTCAAATTGCTGAGCGTTAAAAATCATCCGCCATAATTCTGGCGGATGATTTAGCGAAGTGATTTAAAAATCCCCAAAAAGCTCATTAAGAGAGCATATTTGGACTTTTTACAAAACCATCATATTTAAAATCTTGGCAATCTGCGCTCATCTGCGTCCAAAAAAGAAATTCCTGTACAATGAGCAATACTTTCACACCGTAATATCTATAAAGTGTTCTCCCAAAGGTTCTTTTTCTTCATCAGCAGGATCTTCCTCGCAATCATTTTGACCCTCTTTGCGGTCTTTCATGTTTTTCATTTCATTTTCTTCACTGATTTCAACATGGTCGCCCGGCTTTGGTTCCGGAACTTTTTCTTTATCTTCTTTCCTCAGGATTTCAGCGTGCTGAGCAACATACTGCTGATTTAAATCAAGGCTCTGCTTTCTTACGTTCTGCACTTCCTTGACCGCACTTCCCTGACTTAAGACGATATTCATATCTGTCATACCGGACATTTAGTTGCCTCTGTTCAGGCTGTAGACTATAGGCTATAGAACATCTTAAACAACCTTCTGACTTCTGACCTCCGACCTCCGACCCCTGACTTCTGACCTCTGACCTCTGACCTCCGACCCCTGACCTCTGACCTCCGACCTCCGACCCCTGACTTCTGACCTCCGACCTCCGACCCCTGACCTCTGACCTCCGACCCCTGACCTCTGACCTCCGACCCCTGACCTCTGACCTCCGACCTCCGACCCCCGACCTTCAGCCTACAGCCTATCTACCTATAGCCTACCTTATCAAACAGCCATGAATTTTGTAACAAACACCTCGTTAATACTTCCATTTTCCAGAACAGCGTTAACTTCTCTGTTAATATGTTTTTTAATTTCCGCCGGTGATGGAATAGCTTTCGTCCTTTCAACTTCGTTTAGCAGAATATTATATATTATCGTTCTGATCCGGTCCTGTTTCTCGGTCATTTCACCGTGTAATTTTTTATCAGAAACGTCGAATGTTACTTCCACAATAATATAGGTGTATTCTTTCGTGTGTTCAAAAGGAATAATAAACGGATAAACCAGCGACCTCTCTTCAATGACCGCTGATACCTCTTTCTGCTGCACTTTGATATCTTTTACTTCCGGCTCTTTATGAATGACGCTGTAAGTTATCAATACAGCAAGGCACATAGTCAGAACAACCAGGCCGATGATGTATCTCGTGAATTTATTTTTTTTATCAGGGATCCGGGCGGGATCTTCACCGACCGCTTTTTTCTTTTCATCACCCGAAAGATCCGGATCATTTCCGGTCAACTCTTTGTCTTGCTTGTATTCATCTTTGGAATCCATGTTCAACACCCGTAATACGACTTCAATTTTACCCGTAAAGTGATGATTGCCTTTGAGTGTATCTGGGATATCCGCGACTCGGTCAACCCCATCACTCTTGCGATTTCCTTTAATGTCAGCTCGTCAAAATAATACAGCGAAACGACCAGTTGTTCTTTTTCAGACAGCTTTGACATGGCGTCAGCGATAACTCTTTTCACTTCATTTTTGTTTAATTCGTCAAGCGGCGATGGTGTCTTCGATTTTATTTTGTTCACAGTTGTAACAGACGAGCCTGTCACAGATTCATCCAGACTCAGCAGATTAATCCCTTTTGCCTTGTCGATCATTTTAAAGTAGGACTCAAGACTGACTCCCAATTCCAAAGCAATCTCATGATCCTCAGGGTCTCGTCCCAGTTTTACCCGAACGGACGTTATGGCCGCTTCAATTTCCTGAATCTCTCTTCGGACCGATCTCGGAATCCAATCCAGCCTCCTCATTTCATCCAGTATTGCGCCTTTTATTCTGTAAAATGCATATGTCTCAAACTTGATCCCTCTGTTTGAATCATAATTATCAATCGCATCAAACAGCCCTATTATCCCGGCACTGGTCAAATCGTCCTTGGAAATATGGGAAGGCATCCTGATCGCCAGCCTTTCGGCAACAAATTTCACCAGCGGCGCATATGTCATGATTAGTTCTTCTCTGCGTCTGGTTTTATCTTCTTCAAAGTTCATTTGAGAAGCTTCTAAGTATCGATTAATTTCCGATCCTGCTGTCAACATCTACTGCTCCGGTTACAAGTCTTTTCCAAAAGAATTTAATATTCCCGTCAATCCGCCTGTTATTTTGCCTGTTCATCAGATAACCGGCCACTATCTTGAAACTATCGCTTGAAGCAGCTTCCGGATAGGCGCACATAACCGGTTTTCTGCGGGCAACCGAATCCCTTAATAAATTGTCATGAGGTATGAAGCCGGCATATTCAATTGATATCCCTCCCATAAATCTGGCCACAACCTTACTAAAGTTGCCGTAAACCGATTTAGCTTCATTTTCATCTTTCACCATATTCAACAGAAGATAAAAGTTTTTTACCCCGTATTGGAAAAACAATATCTTTATGAGCGCGTAGGCATCAGTCACAGATGTGGGTTCCGGAGTCGCGACGACCATTCTCTCTTCCGCAGCCAGATTAAAATATATTACATTTGAAGATACGCCTGCTCCCGTATCGATCAGCAACACGTCGTACATGCAGTTCAACATATCAAATTCATTCAACAGATTTATTTTCTGGCCTTCGGTAAGATGTGTCAGCTCCTGGACTCCCGAACTTGCCGGAATGATATCGACTCCTTCAGGTCCGTGAACGATAACCTGAGACAGGTCCTTTTCCCCGCTGATAATATTTTCAATATTATACTTCGGATTGAGGCCGAACATGACATCTATATTGGCAAGCCCGAGATCGGCGTCCAGGATCAACACCCGTTTGCCCAACCGCCGGCATGCGATGGCAAGATTGACAACTACATTTGTTTTGCCTACCCCGCCCTTTCCGCTGGAAACGGTTATCACCCTAGGGTCATTTGCACCTGAGTTCAATTCAACTGTTCCGTCCCTTCTGAGCTTATATACATTTTTGGACTCGCTCTCAACCAACTGTCTCAAATGTGTTGCCTGATCCATTGTGTTATGGTTCTCCTGTTACCAGTTGCCGGTTGTCAGTTGTCGGTTGTCAGTTGCCGGTTGTCAGCTGACCCCTGACTACTGATCCCTGACCCCTGACTACTGACCCCTGGTTCATCCTGATTAATTTTTACTGAATAAAAGTTTCAATATTCTGTTTTTTGTTGCTTCCTCAATATCTTCCGGAACATTCTGACCGGTTGTCAAATATGATATTGGAAGCTGTGTTTTCATCAACTGATTAATAATTGATCCGCACTTTTCGGCTTCATCCAGCTTTGTAAAAATATAGCTTCCGAATTTCAGAGAGCTGAATTTTTCCGCCGTTTTATTCATTTCTTCCTCGGTTGTCGCCACGCTCAAAAGCAGATGAGATTGAATGTTCAAATCATCAGTCATCATGTTTTTAAGCTCTTCAATTCTCTTACCGTCATATTGACTCTGCCCGGCGGTATCGATTAACACTGCATCCATGTCCTTCAGTCTTTCAAGCGCGGCAACCAGATTCTTCCTGTTAAACGCGGGGAAAAACGGAATACCAAGAATATTTGCATATGTCTTAAGCTGTTCCATCGCTCCGATTCGATAACTGTCTATCGAAATCAGGCCGACCTTTTTTTTGTATTTAAGCGACATTTGTGCGGCTATCTTTGCGATCGTCGTCGTTTTCCCCACACCAGTAGTCCCAACCAGAGCCGTGATATTCCGCCCGCCGTTTATGGTTTCAGGAAAATTATGAATCTCGACTCTTTTCATTATTATCCTGATGGTTTCTTCTCTGACTGCTTTAAAACACTCCGGAGAATAATCATTTAACGCTCCCCCCTGTTCAAGGAATATCCTTGCATAATAGTCAGTTATACCATTTCTGAGCATTTTTGCATAAAGCGTCAATGTCGCCGGCTTCAAAATCATTTTTTCCATCATTCCTTCCGAATGATTAAGAATATAAATCATCTCCTTTATGCTCACCAGCTCCGACCTGACTCCGTCATATGAGTCTGAAGTTTGATCCAGGGTATTTGCATTCGAAGCAACCGCTGCTATTTCAAAGAGATGGCCGCTCCCTTGACCGTTCAGCTTTTTGGAAGATAATATCATCGCGTCCGACCCCAGTTCGTTCTTAACCATGGCAATCGCCGCACTCACTGATTTTGCCCTGTACTTATGAATTTGCACGGCTCAACCCAACCTCTCCTATCGATTTAAACTTCATGTCACTTAACAGCTCACTGTGGGACAATACCTTGAGTGAAGGGACAAAATATTCCACCAATTTTTTCAAGTGTCGGCGTAATGTGGGTGATGTTAATATAATCGGCTGAATATTCTGCATCATCGCTTTTTCAGACTCCTCCTTGATCGATTCCAGGAGCTGGTCAGCTGTCTTAGGGTCTATTGCAAGATATGAACCATGTTCCGTTTTTTGAATATTTTTCAGAAGAATATTTTCGATATCCGGAGACATCGTTATCAGGTTCAAGCGGCCATCCTCGCCCAGATAAGGGCTGATAATTGATCGGGCCAGTTTATGCCGGACATATTCCGTCAAAAGTTCGGTGTCTTTTGTCAGTGGAGCATAGTCGGCAAGTGTTTCAATTATGGTCAGCATATCCTTGATCGGCACCTGTTCTTTCAACAGGTTTTGTAAAACTTTCTGCACACCGCCCAGCGAAAGAGCACTCGGCACCAGTTCTTCAACAACTTTTGGATGGGATTTGCTCAGGTTGTTCAGTAAGCTCTGAACTTCCTGACGCCCCAGAAGTTCCGCTGAGTGCATTCTGAGCACCTCGGTCAAATGTGTAGCCATCACGGTCACATTATCAACGACCGTATAACCGGCAAGCTTCGCTTCTTCTTTTTTCGCTCCGGGAATCCAAACTGCCGGCAGGTTAAAGGATGGCTCATAAGTATTGATTCCTTCGATTTTTCTGGCCGCATCGCCCGGATCCATTGCCAGAAAATGATTAACCATCAGCTCTGCGCCTGCAATTTTTACCCCCTTCAACAGAATCCGGTATTCAGACGATTTCAGCTGCAGGTTGTCACGGATATGAATCGGGGGTATAACGATCCCCAGCTCAATGGCAAACTGCCGGCGGATCGATCGGACCTTATCCAGGAACTCGCCGCCCTGATCCTTATCGACAAGCGCGATCAGGCCGTATCCGACCTCCAGCTCCAGCAGATCGACCAGCAACAGGTGTTCAACTATTTCCGGACCGGCATCAACCTCTTTCTTTTTGCTTTTTTTAATTTCTTCAGTCCGGGAGGTCTGTGCTTTCTGCCTGAATAAATAAACTGACCCTCCGATTATAAGGGAAAGTATGATAAACGAAAAATGCGGTAAACCAGGTATCAGTCCGAATAGAAATATTATCATGGCCGACAGATAAATCGCCTTGTGATATTTCAGGAATTGTTTGCCGAACTCCTTGCCCATGGTATCTGTTGAACCGGATCTGCTGAGTACGATGCCCGCTGCAGTAGATATTACGAGCGCGGGAATTTGCGATACCAGTCCGTCACCAATCGTCAACAGGGTATAATTTGTAGCAGCATCGCCTACGGATATCTGCTTCTGAAAAACGCCGATAATGAATCCGCCGACGATATTGAT
>JAUYEO010000194.1 GCA_030689795.1 Desulfobacterales bacterium
ACCAATATCGAGGGGCTGACCATAACGGACATCGTCCGCTCTACAGCTGTCTTTCGCGGAATCCAGGGGCGGGTGCAGTTCGCGGAGGGTTTCGTGCCACTGCGTCTGTTCATCAATATTTGACGGCTTCGTAAAAAGTCAAAATTCAGACGGCAAAGTAAAAAGCTCATTATGCAAGGCGCGCGAATCTTGAGGAATGAAGCGTGCTATAATTGGTACGCTGCAATGACGAAAGATGAAGCGCAACACAGCAGAATGACTTTCTACGAAGCCGTCAAGGATTGAATTGTCTGATGGAGAATATTCCCCATTCCCGTCCCACCATCGGCCAGGAAGAAGTAGCTGCAGTCGTCTCCGTGCTGCAGTCCGGGCAGCTTTCGCAGGGAGAACATGTCCTTAATTTCGAGAAGGCCCTGGCCTCGCTGATCGGAGTAGTCGGCGCCGCAGCGGTCAGTTCCGGTACCGCCGCCCTGCACCTGGCCCTGCTGGCCATGGAAATTGGTGAAGGTGACGAGGTTGTGATCCCCAGTTTTGTCTGCCCGGCCCTCCTCAATGCGATCCGCTATGTTCGGGCCGTACCGGTTCTGGCCGATATCAATCCGGAAACCTTCAACATGGATGTCCCGGACCTCAAGAAGCGCCTGACTGGAAAAACGAAGGCCGTCATCGTTCCACATATGTTCGGTTTGCCGGCGGATATCAGGGAGATTGTTTCTCTGGGAGTCCCCGTCATAGAGGATTGCGCTCAATCCCTGGGAAGCCACTATGAGGGATCGCCGACGGGAAGCTTCGGCGTGTTGTCCGTTTTTTCATTCTATGCCACCAAAGTAATCTGCACCGGCGAAGGGGGCATGATCGCTTCCGGCGGTTCACAGTTACTTGGAAAAATCAGGGATTTGCGTGATTACGACGAAAAGGATGACGGGCGCCTGCGCTACAACTACAAGCTGACGGATTTACAGGCGGCCCTGGGTTTGGCGCAGCTCCGGAAACTCCCGGCCCTGATCGGACGCCGTCGGGCAATCGCCGGCCGGTATCATGAATTCTTTCAGGAACACCTCTTATCCATGCCTGTTTGCCCTTCGGACCGTGAGCATATCTATTATCGTTACATCATTCGAACGGAGCGTCTTTTAAAGCTGCTCGACGCCGGCAGGGATGCCGGCATAGCTTATCGGCGACCGGTCTTCAAACCCCTCCATCATTACCTGAAAATGACCGGTTATCCACAGACCGATGCGGCTTTTCTCAGGACCGTTTCTCTTCCCATCTATCCGTCTTTGCTTGACACAGAGGTTAAAACCATCATTCATCATCTTCAATCCATTCTGAAATGAGGTGCCCGGCATGTTCTCCAGAGAAAATTCATGGAAGGCTTCTTTCCGGCGGATATTCTGGATATCGGCTCTGATCGTTTTCATCCTGCTCCTGATTCCCCTTGTCCGTTATTTGTTTTTCGAACATATCGGCCGCTGGCTTTATATCCTCCTTTTTGCTTTTTCAACCACCGCCCTGCTCACGCCGATCATGACGGCCATCGCCACAAAGGCCGGTATCGTCGATATCCCCGGTGGCCGGAAGATCCATTCCAAGGTAACCCCCCTGCTCGGCGGCGTGGCCATTATCATCTCCTTTATCTCCGCCCTCCTGGCCAATATGATCCTGGATACCCGGGACATCGCCCTTATTGCCGGAGGCACGGTCGTTGCTGTCGTCGGGCTCATCGACGACTGGAAAAATATCCGGGCCGGCTACAAGCTCTTCATCCAGATTTTCGTCGTTATCCTCCTGATCCGTTCAGGGATAATCCTCGATCTCTTTCCGATCCATACGACCTGGGGCTATCTCCTCAACGCTGCCCTTTCTATCATCTGGATTGTGGGTCTGACCAACGCCATGAACTTCATCGACGGCATGGACGGTCTGGCCACGGGTGTGAGCGCGATCATCTCCCTTTTTTTGGGGCTTGTGGCCTTTCAGACCAATCAGCCGTTCATGGGATGGATCGCCATCGCCATGCTGGGAAGCTGCCTCGGTTTCCTTCCTTTCAATTTCAGTCTGCACAACCGGGCGTCGATTTTTTTAGGCGACGCCGGGAGCACCTTCGTCGGGTTCGTCCTTTCGGCCCTGGCCATCAAGGCCGCCTGGGCGGACAACAATCCCATCGTCTCTTTTGCCACTCCCATTCTCATCTTCTGGGTCCTGATCTACGACATGGCCTATATCAGCGTAGAGCGCGTCATATCCGGCAAGGTGAAAAATTTCAAGGATTGGATCGATTATGTGGGTACCGATCATATCCATCACCGTCTTCTTGCTGTTTTTGACGACAGGAGAAAAACGGTCTTTTTTATCTTCTTCCTCTGCGCCACCCTCGGCATCAGTGCCATTACACTGAGGAACGCCCGCCTCATAGACGGAATCCTGACAGTTCTGCAGGCATCCCTTATTACTGTCATCGTTTCCATTCTTGAATATTCGGGCCGCAGGCGGTAGAATGCTGGGAGAAAGGGGTCCAGGATTCCAGGGTTCAAGTGAAGATGGTTATAAAGAGAGATCTTTGAAGAACGTCC
>JAUYEO010000203.1 GCA_030689795.1 Desulfobacterales bacterium
GAAGTTTAGACTGAAGACTGTTAGTCTGTAGACTATTAGCTAACAGCCTACAGCCTAACAGCCTATCTATCTGTGAATATCAGCGCAAATCTGCGTCCTAATTAATTTAATGCTCTCGTAAATAAGTACAAATATGCTCACTCAACGAGCTTTTTGGGAGATATATGAGAATAGTGACAAGGCCTGATTTTGACGGTCTGGTTTGTGCGGTTCTTCTTTTTGAAGCCGAGAACATTACTGAACCGGTTAAATGGGTCGAACCTCATGAAATTCAAAAAAAACTGGTTGAAATCAGAGACGGGGACATAATGGCCAACCTCCCGTACGATGAGCGGTGCTCAATGTGGTTTGACCATCATTATTCAAACATCATTGACAAGACTTTCAAAGGTTCTTTCAGAATCGATCCTTCCGCGGCCGGAGTTGTTTTTGACTATTATAAGGGCAAATTCAAAAGGGATTACACGGAGCTTGTGAGGGAAACGGATAAAATTGATTCAGCCGAGTTATCAATGGATGAGGTTTCCTGTCCGGAAAAATATCCTTATATTCTTCTTTCAATGACTGTTTCAAACCGGAGCATGGCGGATGAGCAATACTTGAACAGACTGATTCTGCTGCTGAAGAAGCATAACATAACCGACGTTATGAAAGACCCTGAAGTGAGAGAAAGGTGTGCAGCAGTAGTTGAGGAGAACAAGATATATAAATCGGTGTTAAAAGAGAATACCATATTAAAAGGTCAGGTATCCATAACCGATCTGCGGCCATACGACAAGGTTCCCGAAGGAAACCGTTTCCTTGTTTACTCTCTTTATCCGGAAGCGGTTGTGAGCGTGAGAATAAAATATGATGACGTGAGTAAAGAAAAAACGGCTGTAAGCGTAGGACACAGCATATTCAACAGGAAATGCAATGTAAATGTAGGCGGCATGCTTGTAAAATTCGACGGAGGAGGGCACAGGGGCGCAGGCGCGTGCAGATTTCCTTCAAACAAAGCTGATGAATATATCCCTGAAATCATTTCAATTCTTCTTGAAAACAGGTCGGAATAGTAATAGCGCTTGACTTTTTTTGACCTTTTCGTTAACCATGCCAAAGCTATCGACTAACGAAATTTTTTCAATCAACCCATTATGCAGACTGAATATAATGAAAGGCCGGATTCTAAATATTTTAAGAGCCGAGAACGGGATTGTTTCGGGTGAGGCGATAAGCTCTGTCCTTGGCATTTCCAGAGTCTCAATATGGAAGCATATCCATAAGCTTTCGGAATCAGGATATGATATCAGGTCAACCCCGACAGGGTATCAGCTTACAGGTTCGCCCGATGCCCTTTTCCCGTGGGAGTTTCCCGGAAAAGAAGAAAAAATCCGTTATTATCATGAAGTTTCCTCCACGATGGATATTGCAAGGGAACTTGCCCGGAAGGGCTCTCCTCACTTGACTGTTGTCATAGCAGGAAGCCAGACAAAGGGAAGAGGTCGGTTAAAAAGAGTCTGGCTATCAGATAAGGGCGGAATCTTTTTTACAATAATTTTAAGGCTTCAGATACCTGTTGTATTAAGTTCAAGAGCCAATTTCATGGCTTCGGTTGTTCTTGTAAAAACCTTGAGAGAAATGTTCGGCATAGAAGCGATGGTCAAATGGCCCAATGATATTCTGGTTTATGGCAGGAAAGTATCCGGAATGCTTTCGGAAATGGAGGCTGAAGCGGACATGGTTTCATTTGTAAATATCGGGATAGGCTTAAATGCCAATAATGACCCGTCCGACCGTGAACCTGCGGCAACTTCCCTGAAGCAGATTTTAAAAAGAGATGTTTCCCGGAAGGAAATTCTGACAAAGTATCTCGATGCCCTTGAAAGAAGAATTGATGCCGGCGATTATGACAGCGTAATATCCGAATGGAAGAATTATACCTGTACCCTTAACAGAGAAGTGAAGATAGTCACGACAAACGGCATATTTTCCGGGCTTGCAACGGATGTTGATGAAAACGGTTCCCTTATTTTAAAACAGGACAACGGGGCCATGAAATCAGTTTCTTTCGGAGATTGTTTTCATAGTTGACGGCTTCGTAAAAAGTCATTCTGCTGTGTTGCGCTTCATCTTTCGTCATTGCAGCGTACGAAAAGTACGCTTCATTCCTCAAGCTTCGCGCGCCTTGCATAATGAGCTTTTTACTTTGCCGTCTGAATTTGGACTTTTTTACGACGCCTTCAATAAAGGATAATAAATGAAAGATGTTTCCCAGCTTCAAATGATGACATATGCCTCGCTTCTTGCTGCTCTTACGGCAGTCGGAGCATATATTGCCGTACCGATAGGGCCTGTTCCCATTGTTCTTCAGAGCCTTTTTATTCTTCTATCCGGGCTTCTGCTTGGAAGCACCTGGGGTGTTGCAGGTGTGGGAATCTACCTTCTCGCCGGGGCATTCGGGCTTCCTGTTTTTGCGGGCGGCACGGGCGGTATAGGTCGATTCATCGGGCCGACAGGAGGTTACCTCCTCGGCTTTCTTCCGGCGGTTTATGTTATCGGGCTCATAAGTGAACGAAAAAAGCAAAGCGTCTTGATCGATATAATTGCTATGCTCTGCGGGACTATTATAATTTATACATGCGGTGTCTCATGGCTCAAGGTCTTGACCGGTATGGATTTGAAAAAGGCTGTTGCTGTCGGAATGATTCCCTTTCTGATTGGTGATGCGTTAAAAATTGCAGCAGCAGTTTTTATTGCAAGGTCTGTCAGGCCGGTAATAGGAAGAAGCCGCATATGAATATCATTGAAATCGATAAATTGAGCCACAGGTTCTCAAACGGCTTTTTGGGCCTGGATAGCATTGATTTGTCTGTAAAAAAAGGCGAATTTGTCGTTATTGCGGGGCGTAACGGTTCAGGCAAGACCACCCTGCTGAGGCATTTGAACGCTCTTCTCTTCCCGACATCGGGAACCGTAAGAATAGCCGGTGCAAGTGTACAGGATGATCCGGTAAGGGCAAGGCGTATTGTAGGAATGGTGTTTCAGGACTCGGACAGCCAGATAGTCTGTGAAACCGTGCGGGAAGATGTTGCTTTCGGCCCTGAAAATCTTTGTCTGGAAAGAGACGAAATAGAAAAAAGAATCTCCGGAGCATTAGATGTTACTGGACTTTCCGGTTTGGCCGATGCAGCGCCGCATATTCTTTCAGGAGGTGAAAAGAGGAGACTTGCCATAGCCGGTGTTCTTGCCATGATGCCCGAAGTGCTTGTTTTTGACGAGCCTTTTTCAAATCTTGACTACCCGGGGACAAGGGATGTTCTTCTCCGGATAACAGGACTGCACAGAGCGGGCCGGACGATTCTTGTCACAACACACGATCTTGAAAAGATTATAACTCATGCCGGACGCCTTCTGATAATGGAAGGAGGAAAAATAGCAAGAGACGGGATTCCGGAAAAAATTATTTCCGGTGTGGAAACTTTTGGCGTAAGGGAGCCGTATTTTTCACGTATGGGACTCGAAAGGGCGTCATGGCCGAGCTGACAGCTTTCAGTTACCGTACGGGATTTTCAATCGTGCATTCTCTTGACGCAAGATTCAAGTTATTGCTTCTTGTAATTATAGGAGCATCGGGTCTTAAAGCGTCTCCGGCAGGGCTTTTATTGTTATTTGTGCTTGTCCTGTCGGGGCTGATCCATGCCGGAATAAGACTTAGGGATCTATTTAAAGAGCTTCGGTTTTTTCTCTGTTTTTTACTTTTTGTAGTTGCAATACGGGCGTTTTCTGCTGGTGGAACCGGTCTGATTGAGGTATATGGCATATCATTATCTGCCGGAGGATTGAAAGAAGGGTTGCTTGTCTGCGTAAGGCTGCTGTTTATTGCGCTGTCCGGCCTGCTGTTTGTTGCAACAACCCGCATGTTGGAAATAAAAGCGGCGATTGAGTGGATTTTAAAGCCTTTCCCATTTGTTTCAGGCAGCCGGATTTCAACCATGACAGGCCTCATGATGCGCTTTATACCGGTTATTCTGGAGCAGGCGAAAGAAACCTCAGATGCCCAGAAGGCAAGGTGCATTGAAAACAGGAAGAATCCCTTATACCGGATGGTTAAATTCGCCATACCGCTTCTAGGAAGAATTTTTGATAATGCCGGCAGGATTGCAATTGCAATGGAAGCAAGGTGTTATTCCGATATAAGAACAGGATATAAACTTTCATCGAAAAAAAATGACTGGATGGTTCTTTTTGTGGTAATATTGACTTGCATGGCAATCGTTGCATATTTGTAAAATAAAGTTGTTTTTTTGATAGAATTTGTTAAAAGATATCATATTCTTTAACTATTTATTGACAAGCTGAAAATTTGTGGTAAAAGAAGGCTCTTTTTTACGGGCCGTTAACTCAGATGGTAGAGTATCTGCCTTTTAAGCAGAGAGTCGCGCGTTCAAGTCGCGCACGGCCCACCAAAGCGGCTCAAAAATGTGAGGCAATCACGTCCCCATCGTCTAGCCCGGCCCAGGACACCGGCCTTTCACGCCGGCGACACCGGTTCAAATCCGGTTGGGGACGCCAGAATAAATAAAGCGGTCAGTCTGACATCAGGCTGACCGCTTTGTTTTTAGGGCAAATGCGGGGAATACGAGATTTTTGATTCCTCATGATGAGCGGGCGGCAGAATGGCATGCAGAACAGAGGTCAAAGCTATCCATGCAG